>DBNZ01000085.1:0-2093 GCA_002299495.1 Methylococcaceae bacterium UBA659 | reverse complement strand
CAACAAACCGGTGGGCAGTGGGAAGTGGTGATTTTTAAGGACCAAACCTTGAACGCTTTCGCGTTACCCGGCAACAAAATTGGCGTCCATACCGGCATGGTTCGGCTAGTAGATAACCAAGACCAACTGGCGGCTGTGATCGGTCACGAAATTGGCCATGTGCTGTCCCGCCACAGTAACGAACGCGCTTCCCATCAAATGATGGCAAGCCGAACTATGGGCCTGATCCAACAAACCGGGATGGTGCAAGATCCAACCCTGTTAGGTTTACTGGGTTTAGGGGCTGAGTATGGCATTTTGATGCCTTACAGCCGGACCCAAGAAAGCGAGGCCGATATCATCGGGCTGGACCTCATGGCAAAGGCAGGATTTGACCCTAGACAAAGCGTGGCCTTATGGCAAAAAATGGAACAAGCATCAAAAGGCAGAGAGCCGGTCGAATTTATGTCCACCCACCCGTCCCATTCGACCCGTATCCAGGAATTGCAGCAACGCATACCCCAAGCAATGAATCTCTACAAACAAGCGCAAGCCGCTGGCAAACGACCCCAATGCCATAAAAATGAATCCTAATTTAACGCTTCTTCACGCTTACCCGTTTGAAAAACTCGCCGCCTTAAAACAAGATATTTTGCCGCCGGTTGAAAAAGACCCTATCGCCATGTCGATAGGTGAACCGGCGCATTCCACCCCGCATTTCATCGAGGAGGCCTTAGCCGCTAACATCGACGGTTTAGGCGTTTACCCGTCGACTAAAGGCATGCCGGAATTAAGGGCGACGATAGCCCTTTGGCTAGAGCGGCGATTTCGCTTGCCGGAAACGGCGGTCAACCCGGAAACCCAGGTGTTGCCCGTCAGCGGCTCCCGCGAGGCCTTGTTTTCATTTGCCCAAGCGATGGTCGATGCCAAGACGGCGGAAAAGCCCGTGGTGGTGATGCCCAACCCGTTTTACCAGATTTACGAAGGCGCGGCTTTGTTAGCCGGGGCCGAGCCTTACTATCTCAATACCACAGCCGAAACCGGTTATCTGCCGGATTTTTCCGCCGTACCGGAA
This sequence comes from Methylococcaceae bacterium UBA659, assembly GCA_002299495.1. Lineage (GTDB taxonomy): Bacteria > Pseudomonadota > Gammaproteobacteria > Methylococcales > Methylomonadaceae > Methylovulum. The sequence continues at coordinate 1,039 of DBNZ01000085.1, read as the reverse complement.
GCCATTTGGCGGCGTTGCCAGTTGCTTTACCTGTGTTCTCCCGGCAACCCAACCGGCGCGGTGATGTCGGCGGAAGACCACAAATACGCGTTGGAATTGGCTGAGCGTTACGATTTTCTGATCGCCTCCGACGAATGTTATAGCGAGTTGTACGATGACGAGCAAAACCCGCCGCCCGGATTGCTGGCAACCGCCTACAGCCTCGGAAACACCGCGTTCAAGCGTTGCCTGGTGTTCCACAGTCTGTCCAAGCGTTCCAACGCGCCCGGGCTGCGTTCAGGGTTTGTCGCCGGCGACGCCGAAGTGTTAGCGCAGTATTTCCGATACCGCACCTACCAAGGCTGCGCCCTGCCCTTGCCCACCCAACACGCCAGCATCCGCGCCTGGCAGGATGAACAGCATGTCATTGAAAATAGACGCTTATATCGGGAGAAATTCACCGCGTTTATCACCCTGCTTAGTGGTACCATCGCCGTAGAAAAACCACCGGCAAGCTTTTATGTCTGGCTAAAAACCCCCATTGACGACACCGAATTCGCCAAGCGGCTGTTTCAACTCGAAAACCTGACGGTATTGCCAGGTAGCTATTTGTCCAGAGCATTCAACGGCGTCAACCCCGGCCGCAACCACGTCCGCATCGCTTTGGTGGCGCCGTTAGATGAGTGCATCAAAGCCGTGCATCGGCTCAAAAATTTCCTTAATACCCTATAAAACTAAAGACCATGACCCAGTTAGAAAACATCATCGAAAGCGCTTTTGAAAACCGTGCCGGCATCACCCCGGCTAACGCCACCGCCGAAGTCCGCACAGCGGTGGCTGAGGCATTAAGCTTGTTGGACAGCGGCCAATGCCGCGTCGCCGAAAAAATAGACGGCGATTGGGTGACCCACCAATGGTTGAAAAAAGCCGTATTGTTATCATTCCGCATCAATGAAAACCGCATGATGGACGGCGGCAATACCCGTTACTACGACAAAGTCGAATGCAAATTCAGCCAATACAGCGACCAAGACTTTGCCAAAGCCGGCGTCCGCGTGGT
>DBNZ01000163.1 GCA_002299495.1 Methylococcaceae bacterium UBA659 | reverse complement strand
TTGTTAATTTTAGATAGCTTTAATATTTTTTAGCCTTAGTATTCAATTAGACAAAAATAAAAAACGCTACATATTTAACAATACCTCATTCTTAACCCCTTCTTTTTTACAAATTCATTTTTCAATTTTCACAGGTCGTGCTATGTACCAACCTACTCCTAAACTTTTTTGTCAGCACCTATTACCCTGCTTAGCTTTATCTTTAAGCATGCTATTCGCCGCTAAGGCTTTCGCCCACGGTGAAACTCCGCCCTCCCTAAAGGGAGTGTCCATCATCCCCACACCCGGGTTGCTAGATGGGCCTAACCCAATAGTGACCGACCAAACGGCCGTCATCGAATTAGGTAAGGCTTTGTTTTGGGACATCCAAGTAGGTAGTGATGGCACGGCCTGCGCCTCCTGCCATTTTCATGCCGGTGCAGATGCCCGTTTTAGAAACCAACTGTCGCCCGGAATGCTGCATACAGGCGCAAGTACCCGGAGAACGTTTGAAGCCACAGCCTCCGGGGCGATAGGCGGGGCCAATTACACATTAAAACAAAGCGATTTTCCTCTTTACCGGTTGGCAGACCCAACCGATAGGGATTCGGCGGTGCTGTTCCAAACCGACGACGTAGTTTCGTCTTCAGGCACGTTCCTAGCCCGCTACCGGCATTCAAACGCCCCAAGAGGCATGGATCGATGCACCCCACTGAACAACAACATTTTTCATAGCAGGGGCCTAAACACCCGGCAAGTAGAAACCCGGCAAGCCCCCAGCGTCATTAATGCCAGCTTTAATTTCCGTAATTTCTGGGATGGGAGCGCCAACAACATCTTTAATGGCGTATCACAGTTTGGCCTGCGCGACCAAGATGCGCGGATTTGGGTGTTACAAAGCAACGGTAGCGTGAGCCTAGAGGCCATCGCCTTAGAGAACGCCTCCATGGCTTCCCAAGCCGTGGCCGCTGTCCTTGACACCCGCGAAATGTCTTGCAGAAACCGGCAATTCCCTGATGTTGGGCGCAAGTTATTACCGCGTGCGCCTTTAGCCTTCCAAAGGATCCATGCCGATGACAGTGTGCTAGGGCCGCTTCGGCACGACTCAGGCAGAGGGTTGGATACCACCTACGAAAGTTTGATAAAAAAATCTTTTGCCCCCCGCTTTTGGTCGGCGGCCGGTGACTTAGCGCTCCCCGGCGATAGCGGCGACACCCGTTACACCCAAATGGAAGCCAACTTCTCCTTGTTCTTTGGCTTGGCCCTACAGCTTTACCAAGACACCTTGGTTTCCGATGAAACGCCTTTTGACCGCCCCCGCTTACCTGGCCCTATGCCACAGCGACCAAGAGGCTTCAATGACCAACAACAAAGGGGCCTAGAGGTTTTCATGGATACCCACTGCTTTCTTTGCCACGGCGGTCCTACTTTGAGCAATGCGGCCCACCCGAAAATCCTTTTCCCTACCTCTACGCTATCGCCCCGCCTGGTCAACCGCAGAACCCTCAACGGCGCATTCTCCGGGTCAGGCGTGATTTTTGGCCTATTTGACGAAGGCTTTTTCAACACCAGCGTCAGCCCGACCAGCCACGATCGTGGCTTAGGCGGTACCGACCCTTTTGGCAATCCTTTGTCTTTAAGCCGCCAATACCTAAACCGATTAGGAGACGGCAAACCGATGCCAGACCCGGTTACCGTCAACTCGTGCCAGATGGACAACTCATTTTCCCAAAGCTTTTTGGTTAGCGAATTGATAGATGATCCCTACATCACGGGTAGCTGTGGCTCACGGGTTCATGCGGCAAAAATACCCAGGCCCTCGGTGTTGCAGGCGGAACTGCAAAAATTTGAGCAAGGCCGACTCATGACCGCCGTCGATGGCGCTTTTAAATCCCCGTCCTTACGCAATGTCGAACTGACCGGGCCTTACATGCATGACGGCAGTTTGCTGACACTTGAACAAGTCGTAGACTTTTACGCCCGCGGCGGCAATTTTAATAACCCGCAACATTTCGCCACCACGGTGTTCCCACAAGACATCTCAGATTCCGATAAAGCCGCCCTAGTTGTGTTCTTAAAATCCCTCACCGATGAACGGGTGCGTTGGGAACGGGCGCCTTTCGACCATCCTGAACTCAGGATACCCCACGGTCACAACACCAGGGCAACCAACGCTAACTCTAGGTTGGCTAGGGATCGATTCATGACCATTCCTGCCGTGGGCAAAGACGGCCGTGACCCAACATTAGGGCCACTGATGCCATTTCATACCCTGCTGGAACCTTAACCCACCCCATCAATCCCCGGCGCAACTTGCCGGGGACGCTTACACTCGGCCGCTTGCGGCTGGTCGTCACAAAGGCGACCAGCCGTAATAGCCACACCCGCGTGTACTGGACGGACATAAAGATTTCCTCAATTTTTTGCGATGGCGCATCCGTGTGTCGCCGCCAGCGGATCGCGTAGCCGCTTTTAAAACACGTTCTAACAAAAATCCGCTAGCCGCATCAACACCCTACCCGCAAATTCCGGCAAAAAACCGGCGCACCAACGGATGCAAACGACTTACATGAAGCCGTTTGCATAAGCGTAGACGATATTGACCGACCCACTCCGCCCCCGAACACCCTAGGCCAGCTGCGCCGACCCGCCCGTCATCCTCACCGCCCAAATCCAAATCGATAAAAAACTTACAATAACTTGTAACGTTAATAACAAATAATGTAATATCGTTTACATGAACTATTGGCTATTACTCATCACCCGCTTGGCCACAGAAAACGCCACCGTGCGCGTGCGGATTTGGCGTTCGCTAAAGGCCTCAGGGGCCGCCGTGCTACGCGACGGCGTTTATTTGCTGCCAGAACGGCAAGAGTGTCACGAAATTTTCGCTTCCGTGGCCAGCGCGGTACGTAACTCCGGCGGTACGGCCTGGGCTTTGAGCGTTAGCGGGCCTGGTCCTGGCGACTTCAAGGGCTTGTTTGACCGCAGCAAGGACTACTCGGACTTGCTGGCGGGCATTGCCACATTGCAGGAATCTTGCGGCCAATCCACCGCCCGCGACATCATCAAACCAGTGCGTAGGCTGCGAAAAAACTACACCCATCTCGCCGCTATCGACTTTTTTCCGGGCACCGCACAACGCCGGGTGGATTCGGCCCTTGCCGAGCTGGAAACCACCGCCTCCCGCTTGCTATCCCCCGATGAACC
>DBNZ01000204.1 GCA_002299495.1 Methylococcaceae bacterium UBA659 | reverse complement strand
CATGATGCTGAAAGCGAGATATGTCAAAATCGTTCGGTATTATCACTTAGGGCCAAGATGGATGATCATATCGACAATATCCAACATTCTGGTCACCAAATTATCCCGATATCCTAAGGAGTGCTCTCCTGATTCGGTTAACTGTTTTTCTAATGCCGTGACCAAACTCTCTAGCTTTTTTTGATGCCAGCCTAACGCTCGTTGTGCGGGATCAGTAATAGCGCCCGCGAATGCGGCAACAATGCCGACGATGGCGGCCACGCCACCGGTAACGCCCACGACTAATCCCGTTGAGGCCGCCGCCGCTGAGGGAAACAGCGTATAAAAAGCACCGCCTAAAGTGGGACCTAGAAAAAAATTGGATACCGCAATTTGATAGGCTATCGACGTGGCAACGGCTTGACCTAAACCGATGGATCCCACATTGACCTGTTTATAGGCGGCAAGACCGGCAGCGGCGGCTATTAACGTCGATGCCATTTCGGCAACGTCTTTGCGATTGTCGATATAGACGGATAATTTTTCTTCGAGCTGTTTACGAAACAAGGGGTTATCTTTCTGATCGGCAATAGGACGCAGCACGTCTTCCAACAACTCAAGAAAAGCCGGCTGCGTTAGAATCGCTTCCAGCCAAGCGTTTTTTGTGCAACTACGTTCGCCTGAGGCAAACGGTAATTCCAGAAATTCGGAATAAAGCAGCCATTCCAGTTCCCGCTCTACATCGGTACGCAAGCCTGCCGGCAATTTTGCCAATTTTTCAGCCGTCTGTGTCATTCCCATTAACCGAGTGGTTTTTCCGCCAACGACATTACCCAAAAAATAAACCGGCATCCACAGCATATTGGCGGGCGCTCTCAGCATATCCCAACCGATTGCCTTTTTATTGATTTGCCATGCGCCCTGAAAAGAAAAATGCCGATCAACAAAAGGTGTAATTTGTTGCCGACGAGATTCTATGTACGCGATTGTGCCAAGCCTTACGGCTTCTTCGATTGGTGTGTGGATGTTCATGTTATTGACTTGTATACGGCCAGACGGGGCATGCCTTTGTGCGTAGGATTTGTAGCCCGGATGAAGATTGAATATCCCGCATTGCACAACGCTTCATACGAGTTACTCGCTAAGATGTCATTTAATAGCTCTGCATTTGCGGATGTTAAATATTTCTCGCTCATAATCATCCTCTGTTTATAGCGTGGTGTTTTCAAGTCTTCTTTGTTACGTCATTTAATAATCAAAATAAAGCTTTACTGTATTAAAACAAGTGATGCAGGCGCAAGCACCGTATGGGTTGCGTTTGTTGTAACGGTTAATGAGCTTTCGGACTCGTAGCCACATTGATTAACAATCCTACCCATTGCAGTTGCTTGTGGCAAGAATGCCAGGCTTTTTGTAAACTGGAGTCCGGAAATAAAACACCGGGATGGTGGCATTATTAACATCCAAAAAATAAAAATAACTATAGTTAGTATTGCAAAAGGAGATTTGGAATGTTTGCAGAACAATTTGCTAGGCCTGTTTATGGACGCTTAGGCGGTTTCTTTAAACGGGCAAATGATTTAGGGCAGGAATTCGATATTCGCTGGGGGCAGATCGAATTTGATATGTTCCACGGTATCGGTGCTAATTTAAAAGTCATAGTCAAGGTCTTCCGGGAAAACGATGTTTGCGAACGTTATTTTGTGGATACTGATGCCTCGAATGTGCAATGGAATTACCACAAACGCCATACCCGTGATTTTTATCTGATGCCCCATTCCAGCCATTTTGGCTGGGTTCGTTGTGTGAGATTTTCTTTCATCATCCATGTCAACGAGCATTCGATCCGGTCCGAACACGAGTATGTTTTTATGGAGCAACCGGAGCTGATGGATGAGGAACCCTATCATCATCCTATCTCTTTGCAATGGGCAACACCTAATCCTTACCGGACTTATGAACTGAACCCAGGGGAATTGCAAAGCGATGTCAATTGGTATAACCATCGTTTTGAATCGTTGCATCTCACGCCTAAATTTACCAAAGGGCTGGTGAACCATCCCTATCATCCGAAGCGGTACATCCATGACCATATCGACAAGGTTATCCTGAGCAAATGGGAAAACCCTGAACGGCTTTGCACGATTAAGGTCAGTGTCGACTGCATTGACGACAAGGACTTTATTAACCATCTGGTCTACGCCAGCCGACAAGGGGTTTTTGTCCAGTGTATTGTCGATTGGCGAAAAATGACCTTAACCCACAGCCCCCATTATGCCAGGCTGAAACAAGCGCGGTTGGAGTTGTTGGGGGTGTTTTGTACGCCAAAGCACCATTTGATCGAAGTTGAGCCGGACATGCACACTAAGTTTGTCATTTTCAACGATGAAGATTGCATTATCGGCTCCTTCAACATTACCTTCGACCGCTGGTGGGCCAATTGGGAATCGGGAATGACTTTCCGTTCTAAGGGCGTCTGCCGTTTGTTGGATAATATTTTTCAGAGCCAACGTGGCGGTGTGATCCAAAAATACGGAATCGACCCATATAGCCAATTCAATTTGCTGTACACGTTTGGCCGGCATACCCTGCCTAATGGCCGGGTTTACCGGCCCCATCAGGCCATACTGTCGGAAATCCACCGCGCCCGTCACTCGATCAAATTATGTTTGTTTTTAATGGGGGACTTGTTGGGCGATCATCATGACAGTGTGGTCAATGCTTTAATCCAGGCCAAAAACCGGGGGGTTTATGTGCATGTGTTGTTTAATGGGCATTTGGCCAGGGAGGGGAGGGTAGGGGTACCTCGGCCTATGGCCGAGGAGCTGGAGCGGCCAATGTTGCCTGCGGTGCAGCGGTTAAAATCCGCTGGCGTCAAAGTCGGTTTGGTCTATGGGCAAGATGACCAACCGGTGCCTTATTCGCCCATCCATTCAAAATACTGCATCATTGACGATTATATCGTTATTGAGGGCAGTTTTAACTGGTACAACACGTCGGTATTTTCACATGATTTGTTGGTCGTCGCGGCCAATCATGAAGTGGCGCAGCCCTACCTCTATGAATTTGAACAAATACAGCATTGTTTTAGGATTTTTGACTGAGGCGGGCGGGAACAGATCCCCTGTGAGAAAAACAGCCCCCCCTTTGGCCGGGTGGCGAGGTTAAGGGATTTTGATCAGGACCAAACCATTTTTTCTAAGCCGCATCAGATGGTCTTGGTGTTCTTTTCTTGCGTCTAGCCAATCCTGGTAATCGTCTTTTGGCGAAGAACCTCTGGACAAAGCCTTGTAGTAAGCAGATTCTGCGATCCAATGACGGTCTTCTGGCAGCGGCACCATGTTGTTATCGCGGCTATTTCTTGGCATTTTCAATTTGTTTGATTGGCCGCTGGCAGTTTAATAGTGTAATTTCCTTCCCTTGAAAGAGGGGGGTCAACTGTCCAAATTGATCAATTTTGGTTTCAGTATCAACGGCATTAATGCTGGCTTCAGGTATTTCATGATTTGCACCGGAACCGAACTGGTGAAATGGTAATCCCCGGCATGTTCACCTTCCACGTAAGCAGTTATCACCCCGAAAAAACGCTCGCCCAAGAAAAATGTAAACACGGCGGTGCGGCTAATGAATTTTGATTCAATCAGTCTGTGGCCTTTACCCCATATTTCTTTTCGATGGTCGCCGGTGCCGGTTTTTCCCCCCACCACTAGGGGGTTGCCTTCCACATCAACATAGACCCCATTTAACCGGGATGCGGTGCCTTCCTGGACGACACCGACCATGGCGCTGCGGGCGGCTTGCGCCAGTTCTAGCGGGAAAATACGTTCGCCTTTGGCCGGGGGTTTTTTCAGTACGGTTTCGTAAGGTGTGCCTTGGGCGAAATGCAGGTTGTCAAAGCGAATGGAAGGAAGCCTGATCCCGTCATTCCTTAAAATTCCCACCAACTCCGCCAAAGCGGCGGGACGGTCACCCGATGCGCCAATGGAGGTGGCGTAGGACGGGGTCAAGGCCGCGAACGGGTAACCCGTCCGCCGCCAGGCCTTATGTATTTGCGCGAAGGCCTCGGTTTCCAACATGGTCATGATTCGCCGTTGTTGCTGGGCTGGCTTTTTGTTGCTTTTCAATAGCCAGCGGTAAACCTCAAGACGCTGTTCGCGGCTGGCTGCGAGCATTTCTTTTCGGCTAGGATTAGGATGCTCCGCCAAATAGCCAACCAGCCATAATTCTAATGGATGGATTTTGGTGATATAGCCTTGGTCTTGTAAATCAAACGTGTCTTTTGAGTATTTGTCGTAGAGATAATAGACATCCAGTTTGGCAAAAACCGATTTATCCAGATGCTTGGCCAAGAACTTGCTGAAAGCTTGTTCATCGGCGTTAGGATAGACGGCTCGAAACAACATAGACAACTTGGATGTGGTATGGCCAATACGCTGGACCAACATATCAAAGGCTTGATCACCGGTTTTGCCCCGGTATTGGCCATAAAAACGCTGGAGGTATACGCCGCCTTCCCGGTCGGCGAAACGATGCAAATATTCTAACCGCTTTGGGTCATCCGGGTTTTCAAGCCAGCGGGCCAGGCCGTCGGGTTTGTAGAGGTGGTAATAAACTAAGTCCCGCATCATCCGAATGAACACCAAATTGACGGAATCCCTCAAGGCTTCGCGGACCGTTAGGTTTTTAAAATTATCAGATTTTGAAAAATTGACGAAAGTATGAATGCCACCGCCGGTAAAAAATGCCTCGCCCGGGCTGGCCGAGTATTTTTTTTCCAAAGCCTGGTTCATAAGGGCGTCTAGGCTAATTTTGGGATTGGCTTTTAGTTGACCGACAACCCATTGGCTGATGTGATCCCGGGGGTGTAGCGGTATTTGCGACAGCACTTTAACCGTTTTGTCCTTTTCGTTTTGATAGACCTCATTGATCAGTTCCAAGTAATGCACCATCGTCCTTAATTTGGAAGTTGAGCCTAAATCCAATCGGATGCCTTCATTAATGTCCAGCGGTTGGTCATAGTTATCGGTTTGAACCCGCAGTAGATTGCCGCTCTCGCCCCGTTCATACAGTAACAAGCTGTAAACAATCGGTGACATGTCGACGTTGCTGTTCAGCATTCTGTTTCCGATAATGCCGGCCGCCAAAGCTTGATCGGGCCGGTTTAACAGGTGCAGCTGTTTTGAGACTTCTTGCTGGACTTGGTAATCCAAAGTGGTTTTTACCGTCAAGTCCAAACGATCCAAGTCGTAGTTGGACCTGATATCGAGGGCATTGGCCAGGCGGCTGCGGAGGACGCTTTGGGTTTTCTTGTCGCTGGCAAATTTGTGCGGTAACGGCACCGGTTTAGGCGGGCGTTGGGTGGTCGCTTTAAGCGAAGCATCGCGTAAACGTTCTGAAACAATGCCTTGCTCGGCCATCAAGCGCAAATATTGATCGGTCAAGATTTGCAGGGCGTCGAAGCCTTTACCCAATAGATAAGAAGGGCGGCGTTGGGAAAGCAGTAAGTTTAAGACTTGCCGATAGGCCTGGGCCTGTTGGTTGGTAATGCCGGGTGAATTTAACGCATGATCGCTCAACAACTTGTTTGTTTCAGAAAATTCGGCGTTAAACCAGGCCTTTAATCCATCGCCTAAACCATGGACTTCACCGTATCGCGGGGTCGCCGATAACGGCATCGAATTCAGGTAAGACAAGGCAATTTCCTGGCGCATGGCGCGGGTGTCTTGCCCCAAAAGATAGGCTTTGACCGAGGCGGTGCCCATTTGCCGGAATTTGTCGGAAATTGAATTGGTATAGCCATGGGGGGAATGGCGGTATTTTTCGATTTGGGTCGCCAGCGTGCTGCCGCCGGGCACGTTCCCCATCGCACCAAGTTTATGAGCGATCATTTGTAAGCCCGCATAGCCTAAGCGGTCCCATTCCACCGCAGGGTTGACAGTGTTATTTTGCTGGTTAAGCAGTTCCCGGTTTTCTATGAACAATAAAGTGTTCAGGATGACCGGTGGTATCGCCTGGAAGCTTGGGTAACCGTATTTAGGATAGACGGTGGTGAATATGGGCTGGTTGGAACGGTCGAGAATGGTTAAACCCGCTTGGTTTTTTTCATGGTAAACGGGAAACAAGCCATAATCCACCAGCTCCGCCAACATCGGTGAAAAAGAGGCTTGGGCGGCCACGACAAATCCCGCTGCCTTTAATTTATCTATCACATGCGGGAGCAGGGTATAACCTAGGCGTTCGTCATAAGGACCGTATTCGGGAAAACGCACGGACGGGCTTTTTCCCGGCGTTAGCGTATAACTTAACTGTTTGCTAATTTGAGATAAATACCGCGCCTGATACTTGGACGTTTTTACCTCGTTCCGAACCAGTTGCACCGCTACAAAAATAATGACAGCCACCACAATAACGGAGTAAGCGGTTAAAAATTGGAATATGGCCCGTTTAGTATTTTGCATTCACTATGTTCCGTAATATTTAGGCACTCGTACTGATTCCAGCGAACAATAGGCAAATTTGTTGCAAAGTCGACCAAGCGTCGCCGATTTCTTGGCCTTTGCTTTGACGGTCCGCCTTGCTGTTTAATTCCATAATTTCAGAAAGGTGGCACAGGCTAAGGCGTTTAACGGAATCCCTGGTCCGTTGTTTTTGTTTGTCATGCACCAGATGGCTGGTTAACGCACGCTCAAGACTTGACCCACGGCTAACTTGCCATTTAATTTTGGCCAGTATCCTGGCTTCCCGGCTCAGCGCCCAAATGATTACGGGGGGGGCGACGCCCTCCTGCTTGAGTGCGCCAAGGATTTTCAATAGCCTTTTGACATCTGCGGCCAAGCAGGCGTCAACCAGCTTAAAAACATCATAACGGGAATTATCAATGACGGCATCTAGGACTTGTTCCCTGCCCACTTTGCCTGGGCCAAACAATACATAAAGTTTTTCAACCTCTTGGGCGGCCGCGAGAAGATTGCCTTCGACCTTGCCGGCCAATAGCTTGATGCTGTCTGGGTCCAGCACTAAGCCCCGGCCCAGTAACCGCTGTTCCAACCAGGACAACAACCCGGCCCAGTCCAACGGCCAAACCTGACAGACGCCGCCCGCCTTGTCCAAGGCTTGGAACCATCGGCTTTTATAAGCCTCTTTGCCTACTTTGCCAGCGGTGATCAACAATAATGTCTGGTCATTGGCTTGCCCGCAATATTGGGTCAAGGCCTTAGCGCCGTCAATGCCCGGACTCCCTGATGGCAGCCTGAGGTCCAGCAGTTGCTTATCGGCAAAAATGGACGGGGTCAAACTGGTTTCAATCAGTTGATGCCAGTTAAAACCCGAGGCGTCCACTGAAAACAGTTCGCGGTTGATAAAACCCGCGTCCCGGGCGGCGGTTCTGATCAGGTCGGCCATTTCAGCCAGTTGCAAGGGTTCATCCCCGGTCAAAAAATAGACCGGCAACAATCCTTTTTTTAAATGGCTTGCGAGCTGATGTTGCTTGAGTTGCATTACGGTTGGTCGGCTTCCAAAACCACACGGACGCGATTTACGATGCTGGCGGCGGCTTGTTGGTACATCTCGTCGCGGATTACTCTTTCTTCATTCTCGCTTGCAATGATATCTTGCTGATTAAAAAAGAATTCGCGCTTAATTTCCAAGGATTGCCGTGCCAGCATTAAGGTGTTGTCAGGATGCGCTAATTCATAGTCAAGTTGGTACGACAGTTCGCGCTCGTTGGCACGGCCTTGGATGTTTAGGGACAAAACCCGGCTATCGGCCTGTTCGTTAATGATTCTGATAATGAGTTTCGATTGTTCAGGGGTAGAGGCGAAACGCCTGTCAAGGGGACGGACAATTTTCAGCAGTTGCTCCCGTAATGGCAGCCTTCCCCCTTCCAGATAAGCCGATTTGAGCTCAATCGGGATTTTGTAAGCCCCTTTAAGATGGTAACTGCAGGCCGTTAACAGCACCATTGATAACACTAGCAGTATTCTTTCCAACACTGGCATACCTAGGGTTAGAACGCTTTGAGAATGACAAATGAATTAAATGACAATATTGACCAACTTATCGGGTACAACGATGAGCTTTTTGATCGGTTGCCCTGCTATGAAGCGTAAGACGTGTCCATCGGCCATCGCGGTTTGCTGGATTTCTTCTTTGGTTGATGCTGTCGGCACCGAAATTTTACCACGCAACTTGCCGTTGACTTGCACGATCAATTCCAAACAATCCTGCACCAGCGCAGATTCGTCGACTTTTGGCCAAGGGGCATTGACGATACTTTCTTGATGCCCCAATTCCCGCCAAAGCTGCTGGCAAATATGCGGCACCATCGGCGATAGCATCAGCACGATGGCTTCTAACGCTTCATGCCGGACGGCTTTGCCAGGGTCCGAACCATCGGCGAATTTGCTTAATGTGTTGAGCAACTCCATGTTGGCGGCGATGGCGGTGTTGAAGATAGTCCGTACGCCCATGTCGTAGGTGGTTTTTTGGATGGTTTGGTGCAATTGCCGACGCACCGCTTGTTGTTCCGGGGTTAAATTTGTCTTGTCGATGGCCGCCTTGCCACCGCCATCGCCTAAGTGCAAATACACTTGCCGCCATAACCGTTTTAAAAACCTAAAAGCGCCTTCCACGCCACTGTCGGACCATTCTAAGGATTGTTCCGGCGGCGCCGCAAACATGATGAACAAGCGCACGGTATCCGCTCCGTATTGCCCGATTAGGCCCTGCGGGTCGACCGTGTTGCCTTTGGACTTGGACATTTTGCTGCCGTCTTTCAGCACCATGCCCTGGGTCAGTAATTTCTTAAATGGCTCGTCTACGGTCAGCAAGCCCTGGTCGCGCATCAGTTTGGTGTAAAAACGGGCGTAAAGCAAATGCAGGATCGCATGTTCGATGCCGCCGATGTAGTAGTCTACCGGCAACCAGTGGTTGGCGCGGTTATCCAGCATAGCCCCGGAATCCTTGCAAGCAAACTTGGCGAAATACCAGGACGATTCCATGAAGGTATCGAAAGTGTCGGTCTCGCGCCGCGCCGGTTTGCCGCACTTAGGGCAAACCACTTTAGAAAAAGTGGGGTGCACGGCCAGCGGCGATTGGGAGCCATCGAGAACCACATCATGCGGCAGCGTCACCGGCAAATCGGCGTCGGGTACCGGGACAATGCCACAGTCATCGCAATAAATGACCGGGATTGGCGCGCCCCAATAACGCTGCCGCGAGACGCCCCAATCCCGTAGGCGATAATGGGTCTTGCGTTTGCCTTTGCCGACGCTAACCAGGGTTTCGGCCATTTTGTCGAAGGCTTCGGCGGATGGCAGGCCATCGAATGCGCCGGAATTTTTCAACACGC
>DBNZ01000074.1:3891-4959 GCA_002299495.1 Methylococcaceae bacterium UBA659 | reverse complement strand
GGTATTCATGCCCTAGAGGGTATACATCCATGCAGCCACCTGTGCGTGTGCAGGTGGGAGCACCGCCCCTGAACCTAACAGGCGGTGCCTTAGGCGTCGATGGCTGTGTGCCGGCATTTGCACAGCGCAAACGACGGCACACAAGGATTACTTGATGCCAGGCCCGTTCAGAAATACCAAGATCGCCGTGGCAACGCTCAACAGCGCCGCGAACACCGCAAACCCTAGCGCCCAACGCGCATACGAGAGGGCACGGCGTGACAGGGCTAAACTTTCCGGATGCGCGAGAAGCCCGCTCTCCTGGTCCTGGTCTGCGCTGATTTCGCTGGGTTTGCGCGCGCCGATAGCGAACCGAACGCGAATGAATTTCTCCACCCCAATCACCATATACACCACCGCCCCGCCGGCCAGCGTCAGCAGCCACTCTTGATAGCCAAGCGCTTGGGTATGAAACAGCCAATTCATGGCGGGCGTGTACATGAAGGCCACCTGAGCCAGCATCATGGCGGCAATCCCGGCCCACACCCATAAATTAGAAAACAGCCCGATCTTGAACATGGAGTATGTCAGGGATCGGCAATTAAGCAGGTAGAACGCCTGACCGACGGCAATCATATTGACCGCTGCGGTGCGGGCCTTCTCGATGGGTTCACCGTGCATCAGTTCCCACTCAAACAAAGCAAACGCACCGGCCGCCAGCATCAGGCCGACCAGCACGGTGCGGAACATCAATAATCCGGTCAGGATCGGCTGCTCTGGGTGACGTGGCGGCCGCCTCATAATGTCGGGTTCCTTAGCTTCGAACGCCAGCGGCAAACCGAGCAGCACGGCGGTAGTCATGTTCAGCCAGAGCACTTGCCCTGGCAGAATGGGCAAATCGATGCCGGCAACTATCGCGATCAATATGACCAGACCCTGGCCGATATTGGTGGGCAGGGTCCAGGTGATGAACTTCACCAGGTTATCGTAAACGCCACGGCCTTCCTCCACAGCTGCGGCAATGGTGGCGAAATTGTCGTCTGTCAGCACCATGGCGGCGGCTTCCTTGGATACTTCGGTGCCGGTGAT
>DBNZ01000074.1:2936-3565 GCA_002299495.1 Methylococcaceae bacterium UBA659 | reverse complement strand
CCCATGGCCACGCCGATGTTGGCCTGGCGCAACGCGGGCGCATCGTTGACCCCGTCACCGGTCATGGCCACGATGTGTCCGTGTGACTGCAGGGCTGTCACCAGACGCAATTTTTGTTCCGGGGCTACCCGGGCGAACACCGTGGTATTGTCGGCGGTTTGCTCAAAGTCATGTTCCGGAATTTCCGCCAGCGCCCGCCCATCGAGTGCCCGCAATGGTTCTTTTACGCCGGTCAAGCCAATTTGTTTGGCAATGGCAACCGCAGTGCCAATGTGGTCGCCGGTAATCATCTTTACCCGGATGCCGGCTTGACGGCAGCGCGCCACCGCTTCGATTGCCTCGGGCCTAGGCGGGTCGATCATGGCTTGCAACCCGAGAAAAGTTAGGCCGGTGGCCACATGCTCATGATCCACCTGCGACTGCTCGCCGGCGGCGCGTTCCCCACGGGCAAAGGCCAACACTCTCAGCCCCCGCGCGGCCAGTTCATTGACCTGCTGCTGAATGTCGTCGGGATCGAGCCAAATGGGACTTAGGTCGGCATCAAAGGCGGTTTCGCAGCGTTTCAGAATGCTTTCCACCGAACCCTTTAGGAAAATGTGATGGGTATCCTCGGCCTGATTGTGGTGCAG
>DBNZ01000074.1:961-2592 GCA_002299495.1 Methylococcaceae bacterium UBA659 | reverse complement strand
GCCGATTCGAAAGGGATGGCGTCCAGGCGCGGATGGGTTTGTTGTATCGGGCCGTGGCGCAAGCCGGCTTTGTGCGCGGCAACCAGTAACGCGCCTTCGGTAGGGTCCCCCTCGATGCGCCAGCCTTCCGCATCCTGTACCAGACGCGCATCGTTACACAACAAGCCCGCCTTGAGGATTTCGACCAAGAGCTTGTGACTTGCCGGCAAGACCGGCTGATGGTCAAGCCGGAAATCACCTTCAGGCGTGTACCCAGCACCGCAAACCTCGAAGCGCGACCCTCCGGCAACAATGACCTGCACAGTCATCTGGTTTTGAGTCAGGGTGCCGGTCTTGTCTGAACAAATGATAGTGGTACCGCCTAGGGTCTCAACCGCCGGTAATTTGCGGATGATGGCATGGCGCCTAGCCATGCGCTGTACGCCGAGGGCCAGGGTAATGGTGACCGCCACTGGCAAGCCTTCCGGGATGGCGGCGACTGCCAACGCCACGGAAGCGATGAAGGTGTCAATCAGCACTTTGCCACGAATCCATCCGGCCACGAAGGTCAGCGCGGCCAAACCGATGATAAACCACATCAAGATTTGACTGAATTTGCCAATTTTGCGGGTCAGCGGGGTTTCCAGTTCGGTGGCTTCGCTGATCAAGCGGTTGATGCGGCCAATCTCGGTGCGATCGCCGGTTTCTATCACGACGCCCACGCCCGTACCGTAAGTCACCAAGGTCGAGGAATAAGCCAGATTGCTGCGGTCGGCCAACAAGGTGTCGCTAGGTAATGGCGCGGTCTGCTTTTCCACCGGCACCGACTCGCCGGTCAAGGCCGATTCGTCGATCTGCAATTCCTTGCCGCGCAAAAGACGCAAGTCGGCCGGCACCTTGTCGCCGGACTGCAAGAACACGATGTCGCCGGGCACCAGCTGTTCGGCGGCGATGACGATGCGAACGCCATCGCGCAGCACCGCAGCGCTGACGCTGAGCGCGCGCGACAAGGCGGCAATGGCCCGTAGCGCGTTCATTTCCTGGATGAAACCGATGATGGCGTTGATCAGCACCACGCCGAAGATCACGCTGGCGTCCACCCAGCTCTTGAGGAATCCGGTCACAAAACCCGACACCAGCAAGATGTAAATCAGCGGGTGATGAAATTGCGACAGGAACAGCACGATAGCGCTCTTGCCTTTTTTCGGGGTCAATCGGTTGAGGCCGAATTTTTCGCGGCGTTTTACCGCTTCATGTTCGGGAAGGCCGTGTGCGGCATCCATACCTAGATGTTCCGGCAGCGTTTCAGTGGGCAAATGATGCCAAATCGGTGGTTTCGTGTCGCTCATCGTATGATCCATGGTCGATTGTTGAAGTGATTTTCCTGCCTTTCGTACTTTAAATTTCGGCGTATAAACGCCAAAGAGTTTGCAAAACTTAATAATTTGAGCGGAATTTGCGGCTGGAACAGCAAAAAAAAAAGCAAAACAACCTGCCCATAAGTCGCTAAAACTGAACCCTCAAAAACGCAATAATCATCGACAAATAAACAGGTTGCAGGAAACTTTAGCACAAACATGGCGTAACATCCAAAGCTCGTTGTTTCCCTGGCTAACGGAAGAACTGGGTTCGTTGACGGCTAAACAGCAGGC
>DBNZ01000074.1:0-579 GCA_002299495.1 Methylococcaceae bacterium UBA659 | reverse complement strand
GTTTCCATCCGGTAGATGCCATAGGTTTTATTAAGCGCTTTCATCCGCTCATAAAACGCCCGCGCCTCGCTTGAATCATCAAACATCCTACGGGTTGATAGTTTCCCCGTTTGCTGGCGACTTAAGTCAAGGCAACGATTTTTTGCTTGCACGGCGACGAAAAAGCTTAGAATGCTGAATTTTTTTGATTGCCGCCCTTATGCCCCAGCCATCCCACGCACCTAGCATAAAACTTCAAGCCGCACTGGCGGTAAGCGCCATTGGCGTCGTTTTTGGCGATATTGGCACCAGCCCGTTGTATGCCATTAAAACTGTCTTCCAGAATGGCTTAGCGCTAGACCAACCCCACATCCTTGGCGTGTTATCACTGATTTTTTGGTCCCTCACCTTGGTGGTCACCATCAAATACACAGTGTTTATCATGCGCGCCAACAACAAGGGCGAAGGTGGCATTATGGCCTTGCTGGCCCTGGCTTTGGTCGGCAGCCCCGATAGCCAAAAGCACAGGGTCGTCACCCTAGGTTTACTGGGCGCCGCGTTGTTTTACGGCGACAGCATCATCACCCCGGCCATATCGGT
>DBNZ01000223.1:6377-9382 GCA_002299495.1 Methylococcaceae bacterium UBA659 | reverse complement strand
CGCCGCCACATTTTTCAGCGCGGTGCCGTCGTCAGCCCGCAAATTGCAAACTTTGGTGGCAGTAGGCCTTAGCTATATCACCCTAGGGCAAAACGCCACCACGTTGTCCGGCGGCGAGGCGCAACGGGTTAAGCTGGCGAAAGAATTGTCCAAACGCGACACCGGCAAAACCCTGTACATCCTCGACGAACCCACCACCGGCCTGCATTTCCACGACATCAAGCAACTGTTGGCGGTGCTGCACACGCTACGCGACCACGGCAACACCGTCATCGTCATCGAGCATAACCTGGACGTGATCAAAACCGCCGATTGGGTCATAGACATGGGTCCTGAAGGCGGCGACGGCGGCGGCAGACTGGTGGCGGAAGGTACGCCAAAAACCGTCGCCAACCATCCAGATTCGTATACTGGACGGTATTTGAAGCGGTTTTTTGGCTAATTCAGAAAACCTTCCAAACCAGCCGGGCCAATGATTGCTATCGTTCGCCTTGAGCGGGTCGAAAGGCGCATGTGCTTCGACTGGCTCAACACGAACGGTGCAAACTTTAAAGGGCCGGATCAATAAAGCAACGCAGACCGGATATTGATGACTGGCGTTTTTAGCATCCAACTATTTTCTAAGCAATCAGGCCAAGGCATGGGTTGCCTGTTACGACCTAACTACCTGTCTTTATGCAGGGTACGCGAGGCCACCCTGCGAAAAACGGTAAAAGTCGTAAACATGAGCGTGCGAAGTGTCACTTTACTCAATATTCTGCACTTGCTCGCGCATCTGTTCGATCAGCACCTTAAGCTCAATGGCGATTTGGGTCATTTCCTTGTCGGCGGATTTGGAGCCTAAGGTATTGGCTTCGCGGTTTAGCTCCTGCATCAAAAAATCCAGCCTGCGGCCTGCGGGTTCCGGTTGTGCCAGTACCCGCAACACCTCAGTAACATGGGTGTCCAGGCGGTCTAGCTCTTCGGCGACATCCAGTTTTTGTGCCAAAAACACCAGTTCTTGTTCCAGGCGGTCAAAATCGGGTTGGGCGACCAACTCGACCATGCGGTCTTTCAGTTTGCTGCGGATGGCGGCCAGCACTTGGGGCATACGCAAGGCCGCCGCCCGGCTGTGGGCTTGGATTTTTTGGCAACGGTCTTCGATAAGTTGTTTAAGCTGTGCGCCTTCGCGTTCCCGCACCGATACGAAATCGGCCAGGGCCTGCCTTAGTAATGGGATGACGTCATCGTATAGAGCGTCATGGTCAAGGGCGGCTTCTTGCTGGACACCCGGAAAAGCCAAAATTTCCAAGGCCGAAAACGACAGGGGCGCAGGCATTAGTCGTTCTATTTCTTGAGTCGCCGCGAGCAAGGCATTGACGGTTTCGTGGTTGATACATAAGCCGACTTGGTATTTTGCTTGCTTGCACACCAAACTGCATTCTATTTTGCCGCGGTTAATGGTTTCGGTGATGACGGTGCGAACCGGCGCCTCAATAAAACGCAAGCGTTCTGGCAATTTGACAATGATATCCAGATAGCGGTGGTTGACTGAGCGCAGTTCGCAGCTGACGGTCATGGTGCCGATTTCGGCTTCCTTGACGGCATAAGCCGTCATGCTTTTTATCATGATTTTTCCTTTTTTGGCGGTGGTAAGAAGGGGCCGGGGTCTATTTTTGAAGTAGTGCGATGCACCGCTAAGGATGTTCGGACAAACCGGGCCAGACGGGCGGTGGTTATGATTTAACAGGCAAATAATGGCTTTTGCACGCAGGGGCGGCGGCCCCCTGCCGTTAGCCCCACCATTAACGCGGACATGGCCTGCAATTAAGCGGACTCAATCCATTGCCCAAAACAGTCCGCTGGGCAATTTATCCGAGGCCCCGGTCAACTGCTGCTTGCTTAAGCTATGCAGCAGCGCATAAAGTTTGGCGATGGCTTGTTGTTCCTGTTCGGTCCATTGCGCTATGCCGCCTTCGCAATAGCCTTGGCGCAGTTTGGTTTGGGTGGCGGGGTCGTCGGTTTGGGTCTTAGGCAGGATTTTTTGCCAGGCTTCATGCGACGTGCAAAGCCGGTTTTTGGCTTCCTGACTGGCGGCTAGGAACTGGTTGACGGCGGTTTTATGCGCTTCGCCCCAGCTTTGTTTGAACACATAGCCGATGGCGGGGAGCTTTTCGGTTATGCCTAAGCCTGCCAAAATACCTTTGCCGTCGATGATTTGACGAAAGCCTTGCGGTTCCAGCCGGGCGGCGAAATGCCAGTAGGTGAGGACGGCGTCTAGGCGTTTTTGTTTCAGTTGTTCGCTGATCAATGGCGGCGCGGCGTAGGTCGGTTTGACGCTGCTAGCCAAATCTAGGCCTTGCCGCTGTCCTAAGGCTTGCAGCAACAGCCAGTTTTTGTCCAATTCACCGCCGGCAATGCCCAACTTTTTGCCTTTTAGGTCGGCTAAGCCGTGGATCGGGCTGCCTGTGGGCACGATTAACGCGCCGGAGGTGGCGGAATACGGGTAGAACACGAAATCGTGGCCGCTGCTGCGGAGTTTAGCGGCCCATGACCAATCGGAAACGATGATGTCCACGGCACCGGATTGCAATGCGATTTTGCCGGCCTCAGCGTTGGCGACAGGCTGGATTTGCAGTTTGTAAGCGGCGTCGGGTCCGGGTTCTAGCACCGACAGTTCCCAGTCCACCGTGCCATAAGTCTGTACGCCTATACGGAGCGGGGTTTTTTCGGCGGCGACGGCGACGGCGGCAGTGACCAGAAGGCAGAATGCGAAAAATAGCGATTTCAATTTCATCTTATAAAACCTGTTCAAGGTTGGGTTGTTAAGGGTTTTCGGTAGGTCAAGAACGGGACTGACAAAACCGTCAAGGAGACCAACCAAAGCAGTAATTGTTGGTTGCCCAGCGTAAAACTGACCGCGATGCCTAGCCGTTGACTGAAGTTTGGGTGGTCGGCGATCAGGTCGCGGCTAATGACAAAGGCGTAAGTCTCGCCCAGCAGCAACGCTAAACCGGAACCTAGCA
>DBNZ01000223.1:2091-5990 GCA_002299495.1 Methylococcaceae bacterium UBA659 | reverse complement strand
CCGGCAAGCCCTTGCCGCCAGGGATGCCGGCCTAGCCATGACAGCAGCGACAAGCCGACCACGCCGATGACTGGAATGCAGGTAACCCAATTGGGGAAGCTGATATACCTGCCGTTGAAGGCAAGGCTTAAGGTTTCAAACACGGCATAAAGGGCAAAAAAGAGGTAGCTAAAATAGCTTGTGGTCGCCAGCGTCGCCATGTTGGTGGGTCTGGCCAAAAGCCGGTGGCCGTGCCAAATGACCAGACCACCGATGGCGGCATTTAGGCCAACGAGGAAGAGGGTGGCCAGGCGTTGCCAAAGGTCGTAACTGGTGTACCATAAAAATTCGATTTGCCCCACCCAAAGTGCCAGCATTATTTGCATCAACAGCAACAAAGCCGCCGTTTGTAGGGTGGGTAACGCGCCCAGTGGTTTGCTAAAAATGGCTGCGGCCATCAGGAACAACAGCGAGGATACGGCCAAGCTTTGGTACCAATCCGGATTTTCGTAGACTTTGCCAGCCAGTGGGAACACTGGCTTGCGGTCAGCGGCCAGCAAGCCCCAATTGGCGCCGACTACGCCCTCTAGCGTGCTTTTCCAGGGTTGGTTGATGGCTTCGACGATGTTGACGTCAAAGTCGTTGGCGTTAGCGACCTGAATCAGGCTGCGGATAAAGCGGGCTTGGTTGACCACGCTAGGCGCCGCGAAGCCACGTTGCCGGCCCGCGCCGGGCCAACCCGCCTCGCCGATGAGAATGGCTTTACCCGGGGCGATACGGTCGGCCTCGGCGCGGACTTTTTTGAAAATGCGCTCGATATGGGCGGGGGCTTGGTCAACCGGAATCGGCTCGTCTTCCCAGTAGGGCAAAATGTGGATGGTGATGTAATCGACTTCCTTGATCAGTTGGGGATATTTCATGTACATCGACCAGACATCGGCGTAGGAGACGGGCTGCGCTACCGCCTGCCGCACTTGGCGGATGTATTGGATGAGTTGACCGGGTTCTAAATCTCCCCGCAGCAACACTTCATTGCCGACTATGACCCGTTTCACCACGTCAGGATAGGCGTGGGCTGAGCTGATGATTTTTTTTATCTCCAATTGGTTGGCTTGGTCAATGGACCCTAGCCAGGCGCCTTGGGTCAGGGTCAACCCGTATTTGCGCGCCAGTTTTGGGATTACCGGCATGGTGCCTTCTGCGCTGGCGTAGGTGCGGATGGAGCGGGTCTTTTGGCTAAGTAGTTTCAGGTCGGTTGCGATTTGGTCGGCGGTAGGGAAGATGCCGATGGTCGGGCCTTGTCCTTCCCAGAACGGGGCGTACGACAAGCTGTTGAGCTTGCCTTCCGGCACGTCGTCCCCGGCGTCCTGCGGCAAATTCATTGCCCAAGACACTAGACCGTTGAGTAGTGCGATGAAGGCGATAAGGGAAATAAATTTCATAGGTTAGGGGAGAAAAGGGATTGGGGGGCGGCAGTATTTGCGAGGGTTAAGCCACAATTGTGCTGGGGCATTCTAACAAAGCCAATGGCTTGTTGATATGGGTAAGGGCGGTGACCGGCGCGGGTTTTGTCGGTTGTGCCATGAAGGCACCCATTATCTTAGCTCTAGTGGGGTGGGTCATTCGAGTGGACACGCCGGCCATTCCTGGACAGTTCGGGCTTGGTCGGTCACTAAAGCCCCGCATAAATCCGGTTCTGTAGGAAATTCTAGGTCAATGATCCGCCATTGGCCGGGCGGTTCGTAAGCGGGCGGCAAACGTAAGAATTGGCCGGGTTGGCCGGGGTCGGTCACGCATTGATCCAAGCCCAGTGCGATGCCGCGGCCGGTGGCTTTGACGAAGGCTTCCTTGATAGTCCAAATGCGGTAAAACGCCGTGGTTTTTTCGCTGTCGGCTAAGGCTTGCCAATAAGACGCTTCACTTTGGGCAAAGCATTTTTTTACCAGTTGCGGCAAGTTCTGCTGCGGTTTGCACGGTTCGATATCCACGCCTAGGCGGCAGTGTTGACCCATGGCGATCACTAAGTGGTTGCCGGAATGGGACAAATTAAAAGTCCATTCGGGGTGGTCGGCCAGAAACGGTTTGCCGTGTGCGGCCGTTTTGATGTGGATTTGGCCGGGCGGCTGGTTTAGATACGGCGACAACAGGCAGCGCAGCAAACCGTGTGCTTCGATGTGGCGGCGTTTCCACAACGGATTGACCAAGCGGTCGGCGCGGGCTTGTTCGGCCGCATCCAATAGCGTCCAGTAGCGGCGGCAAGCGTCTTCGGTTGCCGTCAAATGACCAAACCAGACGGCGATTTTCTCGGGTTCAAGGGCCGACAACGGCGAACCCTTCTCCACGCGGGTCGCTGGCGGCGGTTAGGCGGTGGGTTTTTTGGTCCAGTTGCACGGCTTGCATGTCGCCGTATGGGTAACGCACCACTTTCAGTGCATGGCCTAGCTTGACCAGGGCTTGCTGCTGTTCGGGGGTGAAGGCGTGGGCTTCGTGTTGCAAAACATCGGGCAAGTATTGGTGGTGGAAGCGTGGCCGCTTGACCCAGGAAGCCGGCTCGTTGCCGTCGGCGAAGTCCAACACGCCGAGCAGCACCATCGACGGGATGCGGCTGCCGCCGGGTGTGCCTAAGGCGGCGATGCGTTGGTCGGCTGCCAAAAAGGTCGGCGTCATGCTCGACAGCGGGCGTTTCTCGGGGGCGATGGCGTTAGCGACGCCGCCGGTCAGTCCGTAGCCGTTCATGGCGCCAACCTGGCTGGAAAAATCGTCCATTTCGTCGTTCAACAACACGCCGGTGCCGTCGGCGACAAAGCCGGAGCCGAACGGGAAATTGATGCTGAGCGTGGCGGCGACGCGGTTGCCGTGCTCGTCGATGATGGAAAAGTGGGTGGTGTTATCGCCTTCGGGTTCCTGCGGCAAGTCGCCGGACAAATACTGGCTGGGCAGGGCCCTATCAGGCCGGATGCTGGTGCGTAAGCCGGCGGCGTAGTCGGCGCTGAGCAATTGGGTGGCCGGGATGGCTATGAAATCGCCGTCGCCCAAATATAAGGCGCGGTCGTGGTAGGCGCGGCGGAAGGCTTCGGCGATTAAGTGGCTGCGGGTGACGGGTTCGGCTTGCTTGAGGTCGAAACCGGATAGGATATTCAAGGTTTGCAGCAAGACCACGCCGCCGGATGACGACGGCGGTACGCTGGTGACGGTGATGCCGTGGTAGTGGCCGGTCAGGGGTTTGCGCTCGACGATGTGGTAATCGGCCAAATCTTGATGGCTCCAAATACCGCCTGCTTGGGTGACGCTTTTTACTAGCCGGTCGGCAATGTCACCGCGATAAAATCCGTCTCGCCCGGATTCTGCCAGCCGCGTTAAGGTGTGCGCCAGGTCCGGTTGTTTCAGGATGGAAAACGCTGCCGGTGGTTTGCCGTCGGGCAGAAAAATGGCGGCGGTTTGCGGGTATTTTTTTAATGCCTGCGCCCTAAAGTTGAGCATTTTTAGATAGCGGTCGCCGATGGCGTAGCCGTTGCGGGCATGGCGAATGGCCGGGGCTAGGCTGGTCTTTAGCGGCAAGCGCCCGTAGTTTTCCGACAAAGCGGCAAGTGCTGCGGGTAGGCCCGGGATGGCCGCCGCTAACGGGCCGTCCAGCGACAAGCGGGGGATGATTTGGCCGTTCTGGTCTAGGTACATGTTCTTGTGCGCCGCCAGCGGCGCTTTCTCGCGGCCATCGATGACCGTCTCAAAGCCGTCGGCGGCGCGATGCAGCAGCCAATAACCGCCGCCGCCCAGTCCGGAACCGGCGGGTTCTACCACCGCGAGGGCCGCGCTGACCGCTACCGCAGCATCAAAAACATTGCCGCCTTGGCGGATGATTTCCAAACCGGCTGCGGTGGCCAGCGGGTGGGCTGTGGCTATGGCGACTTTGGTGACTTTGG
>DBNZ01000223.1:0-1769 GCA_002299495.1 Methylococcaceae bacterium UBA659 | reverse complement strand
GACTTTGGTGACTTTGGCGGTGTCGGCTTGGACGGCAAGCGGCCAGAGGGTCAGGAGCGCCAGAATCAGGGTTAGGCGGGTGTTTTTAAAGGACAATTTAAGCTGCGGCATGTGTTGACGAAGTCAATGGGTTGGTTTAGGTGTAGGGGCGTCGCTCCTACAAAAAGTTATGTGGATTTCGGCAATCCGGGTATGTTCGGTGCTATGCCAAAAGCCGATTGCGGTAATTTTCCGGCTTTGCCGTAATAATCTATTTCGCCATTTTCCCATGCCACCCAAACTTCTTCTGCGCCGGCCTGCAAATACAATTCCGCTTTTTCCAGCATTTCTTGTTTCGAATGGGAGGGTGAAACGACTTCAACGCAGAGTTCCGGGGCTTGGGTGTAAGGGGTTTCGTAACCGTGTTTTTTGATGAAGGTTTTTGAACACCAAGCCACATCGGCCACTTTGACGCCTTCGCTGGTTTGTATCGAACATTCAACCAACACTTCGCCTTTTTTAAGCTTGCGCTCCAGGAAGGATCCAATTTTGTATTGTAAGCTACCGTGTTTGTTCGATGCCGGTGTCAGCTCAATCTTCCCATAGCGGTTCAACTCGATTTTAAACGGCAAATCTTGTAGATAGGGGCTTGTTATCACTTCCGACCATTGCATGGTTGTTGCTCCCACCTTTGCAGGCTAAATCTTAATCTTGAATATTGAAATACGGCGGCATGTTGTGGATATAGGCCATATACATGGCATCGGCCATCGTCCAGAGTACGTCCAGCTTGAATTTCAGGATTTGCAGCATGCGGTCTTGCTGTTCGCGGGTCTGGTACCAGTCCAAGGTTAGTTGCAGGCCGTGTTCGACATCGCGGCGGGCTTCGGTGAGGCGTTTGCGGAAATAAACGTAGCCTTCCTGGTCTACCCAAGGGTAGTGTTCCGGCCAGTTGTCCAGGCGTTGCTGGTGGATTTTCGGCGCGAACAATTCGGTCAGCGACGAGCTGGCAGCTTCGTGCCATTCGGCGCGGCGGGCAAAATTGACGTAGGCGTCGACGGCGAAGCGCACACCCGGCAGCACATGTTGCTGGGAGGTGATTTCCTCGCGGCTTAGGCCGACCGCCATGCCCAGTTGCAGCCACGCTTCGATGCCGCCGGGGTCGCCGGGATGGCCGTCGTGGTCGAGGATGCGCTGCACCCATTTGGCGCGGGTCTCGCGGTCGGGGCAGTTGGCGAGGATGTTGGCGTCTTTCAAAGGGATACAGACTTGGTAGTAATAACGGTTGGCAACCCAGCCTTGCAGTTGTTGCTTGGTCAACTTGCCTTCGTTCATCAGCAGATGGTATGGGTGCCGGATGTGGTAATACTTTTCCATGCCGCGCAGTTGGGCTTCGAATTCTGCGCGGGTCCAGGGTGTTTTTTCGGTGTTAGTCATTGTTCTTGTCCTTAGCTGTTATTTTTGTTTCCATTGCCGCAAAGAAACAGGGTATATGATGTTCGCTACCTTGCGGTTGCTGTGCATAGAATCGACCGATAGCCAAAGTAAGCTGTTCTTCAAAACGTTGCTGCGGAATCGTATCCACAGGTGTGAATTTTCGCCAGTACTCTTTCACTTGATGAATGCAAAGCAACGCATAAACAAGCTCCTCTTGTTCGGACTCACTCGCTTCGTCAAAAGCCTTTGGCCAGCTTTGTTGTAACGCGGTTGGGTTTGAGTAATCCAATGTTTCAAGATGGCGGATTCTAGCGCAAGCGCGTTGGAAATTCGGGTAGTCCCTCCAAATCAAT
>DBNZ01000224.1:6340-8871 GCA_002299495.1 Methylococcaceae bacterium UBA659 | reverse complement strand
GCGGTGCCACTACAGGGCCGCCCCTGTTACAACAAAACCCGCTCAATACCGCCTTTTGCCGCCTGTTGGATATAGTTTTTCATCCAGTTTTTGCCCAGCACATGCTTGGCGATTTCGACCACGATGTAATCGACTTCAAGCGAGTCAACATCGCCTTTGAAGCGTTGCAACCCCTGTACGCAAGAAGGGCAGGAAGTGAGCATTTTTATCGGTCCGTCGTAGCCGTCGGCGCGCAGCTTGGCGGAGTTTTCTTGCAATTCGGCGGCTTTCCGGTGCCTGACTTGGGTGGAAATATCCGGCCTACCCACCGCTAACGTCCCTGATTCGCCGCAGCAGCGTTCCGATTTGTTCACCGTAGTGCCCATCAGGGCATTGACGGTTTTCATCGGGTCTTGCTGTTTCAACGGGCTGTGGCAAGGGTCGTGGTAGAGGTAACGGTCGCCGTTGACGCCTTCCAGCTGCACGCCTTTTTCCAACAAATATTCATGGATGTCGAGCATCCGGCAACCGGGGAAAATTTTGTCGAATTCATAATCGGCCAACTGGTCTTGGCAGGTGCCGCAACTGACCACCACGGTCTTGATGTCCAGGTAATTCAAGCTATTGGCGACGCGATGGAACAGCACTCGGTTATCGGTGGTGATTTTATCGGCGCTGTCGTATTCTCCGGCTGCCCGTTGCGGATAGCCGCAGCATAGATAACCTGGCGGCAGGACGGTTTGCACGCCAATTTCATAAAGCATGGCCTGGGTCGCCAGGCCCACTTGGGAAAACAAGCGTTCGGACCCGCAGCCAGGAAAATAAAACACGGCTTCGGAATCGGCGCGGGTTTTTTCCAGGTCGCGGATAATCGGCACAGTCTGGTCGCTTTCGATACCTAGCAACGCCCGGGCGGTCTTGCTGGGCAGTTTGTCCGGCATTTTTCGGTTAGTGAAATGGATCACATATTCGTGCAGTTCCGGTTTGCCCGTCGATGCTGGCGGCAGCTTGAGCTGCGCCCGGCCCCAGGGCTTGAGCAAGAAATTGCCCAGGCGTTGACCTTTGTAAGCCCACTCGATCAGCAGCTTGCGCATGATCTTGACGCTACTGGGGCGGCTGCTGGACAAAAAGGCTATGGCCGCGGCTTTGACCGGGTTAAAACTCTGTTTGCCCATTTTTCGCAACAGGTTACGCATGTTCATCGACACTTCGCCAAAGTCGATGTCCACCGGGCAAGGGTTGAAGCACTTGTGGCAGACCGTGCAATGGTCGGCCACGTCCTCGAATTCTTTCCAATGGGTGATGGAAATGCCGCGCCGGGTTTGTTCTTCGTACAAGAACGCCTCGATCAGCAACGACGTGGCGAGGATTTTATTGCGCGGCGAGTACAACAAGTTGGCGGGCGGGACATGGGTGGCGCAGACCGGCTTGCATTTGCCGCAACGCAGGCAGTCCTTGATCGAATCCGAGATCGCGCCGATGTCGCTTTGCTGCATGATCAGCGATTCAAAGCCCATGAGGCTGAAAGAAGTGGTATAGGCCGCCCGCAAATCCGACCCTGGCATCAGTTTGCCCTTGTTGAAACGGCCTTGCGGGTCTATGCGCTGTTTGTAGTGATGGAAATCGGCGAGTTCCGCTTCGCTTAAAAACTCGTATTTGGTGATGCCGATGCCGTGTTCGCCGGAAATGACCCCGCCTAACTCCCGCGCCAACACCATGATGCGGGCGACTGCGGCTTTGGCTTCATGCAGCATGTCGTAATGGTCGGAGTTGACGGGTATGTTGGTATGGACGTTGCCGTCACCTGCGTGCATGTGCAGGGCGATGAACACGCGCCCGCGCAAGATGTCCTTATGCACTGCCTGAACCCGCTCGATGATGGGGCGAAAAGGGTCGCCTTGGAAAATTTCCTTAAGCTGCGGCAACAATTCCTGTTTCCATGACACCCGCAAGGAACGGTCTTGCAGGCGGTGGAATAAAATCGGATCTTCCGCCCGATTGGTCAGCTCGCCCACCCGGATGCTAAACCGGTCAAATTCGGCTTCCGCCTGTGGCAACGGCAGATCCAAGTGGTCATAAAGCCATTGCCAACGTTCCCGCACGGCGGCTACCGCCGCTAGTGCCTGGTTGCGGCGGTCGCCGAACAGCTCGATTTTGTCGATGCCGTCTTCATACGCCCGTAGCGGCAGGTCACCCGCCAATAATTGGCTGAGCGCAGCGCACAGCCGTAATTTGTTGCGTAACGACAATTCGATGTTAATGCGCTCGATGCCATCGCAATAAGCACCCATCTGCGGCAAAGGGATCACCACGTCCTCATTGATTTTAAAGGCGTTGGTGTGTTTGGCTATGGCGGCGGTACGCGCCCGGTCCAGCCAGAAAGTCTTGCGGGTTTCAGGACTCACCGCGATAAAGCCTTCGGCCGCACGGGCATTGCACAAACGCACCACTTCGGATGCCGCCAACGCGACTTGTTTGTCGTCATCGCCGATGATGTCGCCGATCAGCACCATTTTCGGCCGGCCCTGGTGCTTGGCTTTGGTGGCATAGCC
>DBNZ01000224.1:0-5931 GCA_002299495.1 Methylococcaceae bacterium UBA659 | reverse complement strand
ATAATCTCGGATCTCAAGGATGGCGGGAACCGCTTCCCGGACTTGGCCGAAAAACTCCAGGCAAAAGGTGCGGGTATGGGCCGGCATTTGGTGCAAAATCCACCGCGCCGAGGTGATGATGCCATCGCAGCCTTCTTTTTGGATGCCCGGCAAACCGCCCAGAAACTTGTCGGTGACATCCTTGCCCAAACCGTCTTTGCGGAACAAGGAACCGGGTAAAACCAGTTGTTCTTCCGACAACATTTCGCGTTTGTCGCCGTCAAAACGCTTCAAGACAAAAGTCACCTGATCCTGCTCGTGAATCTTGCCAAGATTATGTTGGTAGCGTTCCACTTCCAACCAATGGCCATCCGGCATCACCATGCGCCAAGACAACAAATTATCCAACGCCGTACCCCATAGCACGGCTTTTTTACCGCCCGCGTTCATGGCGATATTGCCGCCTATGCAGGAGGCGTCGGCGGAAGTCGGGTCGCAGGCGAACACCAAACCGGCTGTTTCGGCCGTTTCCATGACCCGCCGGGTGACCACACCGGCGCCGGTAAGGATGGTGGCATAGTTTTGGGCCACACCCGGCAACAGGAATTGGGTATCTACCGGGCCGATTTCAATCAGTTTCTCGGTGTTTATAACCGCCGCATACGGGGTTAGCGGTATCGCGCCACCGGTATAGCCGGTACCGCCACCACGCGGGATGATAGTCAGCCCGAGCGGTATGCAAGCCCGCACCAAACGGATGACCTCCTCTTCATTGGTCGGATAAAGCACCACGAACGGATATTCAACCCGCCAATCGGTGGCGTCGGTGACATGGGAAACCCGGGCAAAACCGTCAAAACAGATGTTGTCCTTGCGGGTATGTTTGGACAACGTAGCCAGAACCTTGCGCCGCATGGCAGCCATTTCCTGGAAATGAGCCTCGAATTGGTCAACCGCCTGCCGGGCGGTCTTGATCAGTAACTCGACCCGCCTGGCCCGATCCGGATTTTCACGGTCATGTTCCAAATGGCGTTTTTCCATTTGGCCGAGACGATGGCGTAAGGCGGCCAACAAGGCGCGGCGGCGGGTGGCGTTATCCAGCAAGTCGTCTTCAAGGTAAGGGTTGCGTTGGACGGCCCAAATGTCGCCTAGCACTTCAAACAACATCTTGGCCGAGCGGCCGGTTATCCGCTCATCCCGCAGCGATTCTAGGGTTTCCCAGCCTTCCTCACCCAACAGGCGGATGACGATTTCGCGGTCGGAAAAAGAGGTGTAGTTATAAGGAATTTCGCGTAACCGGTTAGGTGACGCTTCAAAGGACAGGGGGGGGAATTTTTGATCCACAATAGTTTTGAATACGGGTGGGTTAGGACGGATTCATTGTAACACTTGCTGGCCTTGGGAAAATAATGGACACGGCGGCCATTAGCCGTTAACCGCTTGCTGTTGCAGTTTTGCTTAAATTGCGGCGAGCGCCGCGCAACCTCAGCCAGCGGATCGCGTGTTCTAAGGTAACCGCCGTCAAGCTTTAGCGCGGGTAATTTTTAACACAACCGGCAATTCCTTCAGCCGGCGCATGATGTTGGCCAAATGCACCCGGTTTTTTACCGTCAAGGTAATCAAGTCCACGCCCACGCGGTCGTCTTGGGAGACTACCGCGACGTTTTCGATGTTGGAATCGTTTACGGAAATGGTCGCCGCCACGGTCGCTAAGGCCCCGCGTTGATTGAGGATTTCCAGGCGCAGGTCAACGGGATAATCGCCGGTGATGTGCTGGCACCATTCCACGTCCAACCAGTTGCTGTTTTTGCTGCGGGCCATGCCCCGGGTGCGGCATTCATGACTATGGATGACAATGCCTTTGCCGGGGTTGAAGAAGCCGATGATGGCGTCCCCTGGGATGGGGCGGCAACATTTGGCTAAGGTGATAACCATGCCTTCGGTGCCCTTGATGATCAAGGGTTGTTTCCGTACCTGGGCAGAATCGTCCAGTTTGACATGGGCATTGACATCAATTTGGGTCAATTGCCTGGCCACCAGAAACGGCATTTTGTTACCGAAGCCGATATTTTCCAGCAATTCGTCCAGCGAATGCATACCCGTCACTTTCAACAACTTCGTTAATCGAATGGCATCGATAAGGTCCAGATGCGAGTTAGTCCCCTGCAATTCTTTTTCCAATAAACGCCGGCCTAGGGCTATCGCTTCCTGCTGTTTAAAATGCTTTAAGTGGCTACGGATGCTGGTGCGCGCCTTCGCCGTGTTGACAAAATCCAGCCAAGACGGGTTGGGTTTTTGCCAAACGGCGGTGATGACTTCCACGGTCATGCCGTTTTCCAGCTTGGTTTGCAAAGGCACCAATTGTTGGTCGATGCGGGCGGAAACGCAGGCATTGCCAATGTCGGTGTGGACGGCATAGGCAAAATCCACCACGGTGGCGCCACGCGGCAGCTTGATGATGCCGCCTTTGGGCGTGAACACAAAGACTTCTTGCGGAAACAGGTCAATTTTTAAATTGTCGATGAATTCCAACGAATCGCCCGCGGATTTTTGGATTTCCAAGAAATCGCGTAGCCACTCATTGGCTCTGGCTTTGAAACTTTCGCTTTTGTCATCATCGGATTTGTACAACCAATGCGCCGCTATACCCGATTCGGCCATGCGGTGCATGTCGTGGGTACGGATTTGGATCTCAATAGGCAGCCCATGCGGGCCAATTAAAATAGTATGCAGGGATTGATAGCCATTGGCCTTAGGCAGGGCGATGTAGTCCTTAAACCGGCCGGGGATGGGTTTGTAAAGGTTATGGACAACCCCTAAGGCCCGGTAACAACTGTCGACATCCTGACAAAATATCCTAAAGGCATGGACATCAAAAATGGCCGCTAGAGCCAGTTTTTTTTGCCGCATTTTTTCATAAATGTTCCACAGATTTTTTTGCCTGCCGGAAACTTCGCAAATCAGGCCCGCTTCCCGCATGCGTTGGGTGATGGTATTTTTGATGGTGTAAATAATTTCGCGGCGGTTGCCCCGGGCTTTTCTGACCGCGTTTTTTAACACCTCATGCCTTTTGGGATAAAGTGCTTCAAAACTCAGCGCTTCCAATTGCTGCCGGATGGAATTCATGCCCAAGCGGTTGGCAATAGGTGCGTAAATATCCAAGGTTTCTTTGGCGATCCGGCGTTTTTTTTCCGGTGGCATGGCGCCCAGGGTTTGCATGTTATGCAGCCGGTCAGCCAGTTTCACCATGATCACGCGCAAGTCCTTGCCCATCGCAAAAAACATTTTGCGGACATTTTCCGCTTGCGCCTCAGCCCGTGACTTGTCGCCAATTAAGGTCAGTTTGGTGACGCCATCGACCAGTTCCGCCACCTCAGGGTTAAATGCCTCGGCCAGTTCGTTTTTCCTGACATCGCAATCCTCCATAACGTCATGCAGAATACCCGCCAGCACACCGTTAACATCCATACGCATTTCGGCAAGGATGATGGCGACGGATACGGGATGGCAAATGTAATCTTCGCCGCTCTTCCGGTACTGGCCTTCATGGGCTTGGGCCCCGAATTGATACGCCCTCCGGCACTCGTCAATTTGTGCCGGTTCAAGATAACTGGATAAGGCGGCACACAGCCGCCCCACCAGCAGCTCCTGGAGTTTTTCAGTGTCGGCAATTTCGACGCCGGGCAACATGGCGATAACCTTTAGAACATGGGCGTGTATTCAACCGGTTCGCTGATGCGATGCAATTGTTCAACGTTGTCTTCATTGACATGGCCGGCGGCAATCTCCCGCAAAGCCAGCACCGTGTCCTTGTCCTTGTTGCGCGGCATAAACTCTTGGGCACCGTGGCTTAACTGGCGGGCACGCGTGCTGGCCAGCAAAACCAATTTAAAACGGTTGTCTACTTTATCCAAACAATCTTCAATCGTAACTCTAGCCATTACCAAACCTTATAAAAAACATCAGCCTGCTGTACAGGCTGATGCGTGGAAAAACAAAAAAGGGATGAAATTATATCCCGTTGCCTACTTACTGTCTTGATTTTAGGACAGCGACCGCCGGGAGTTCTTTCCCTTCCAAAAACTCCAAAAACGCCCCGCCGCCGGTTGAGGCGTACGAAACGCCGTCATTGACGCCAAATTGCTCGATGGCCGCTAAGGTGTCGCCGCCGCCGGCCAAGGAAAAGGCCGCGCTATCGGCGATGGCTTTGGCCAGCACTTGGGTGCCGTGGCTAAATTGTGCGATCTCAAACACCCCGACCGGGCCATTCCAAACGATGGTGCCGGCCGATTTGATCATGTCGGCGTACTGGGCGGCCGTTTCAGGGCCAATATCCAACACCATATCGTCATCGGCGATGTCGGTGACTTTTTTCACGCTGGCTTCGGCGGATTCGGAAAATTCTTTGGCGCAAACCACATCGACCGGGATTGGAATATCAGAACCTGCTTGTTTGGCGGCCGCTATCAACTTTTGCGCTGCACCGATCAAATCAGGTTCATATAAAGACTTACCCACTGCATAACCCGCTGCGGCAATGAACGTGTTGGCAATGCCGCCGCCGACAATCAATTGGTCCACTTTCTGAGATAGCGATGCCAACACCGTCAACTTGGTTGACACTTTAGAACCGCCGACAATCGCCAGCAACGGTCTAGCCGGCGTTTCTAGGGCCTTTCCTAGCGCTTCCAATTCGCTGGCCAGCAAGGGTCCGGCGCAGACCACCGGCGCAAATTTAGCCACGCTGTGGGTGGAGGCTTGCGCCCTATGCGCCGTACCGAAGGCATCCATGACAAAAACATCGCACAAGGCCGCCATTTTTTGCCCCAGTTCATCGCTGTTTTTCTCTTCGCCGACATTAAAACGGACGTTTTCGCACAACACCACTTCACCCGGCGCGACCTCTATGCCATCCAACCAATCCCGTTCCAAGCGGACAGGTTTGCCTAGCAAGCTGGACAAACGTTCGGCAATCGGCTGCATTGATGATTCTGCATCAAAATGGCCTTCTTCGGGGCGACCTAAATGGGACATGACCATCACCGCCGCGTTTTTTTCCAACGCTTGTTGGATCGTGGGCACACTGGCCTGGATACGGATATCGCTAGTCACTTGGCCGTTTTTGACCGGCACGTTCAAATCCTGCCGGATCAAAACCCGTTTACCTGATAAATCCAAATCAACCATGTTTGGTATCGACATATATGCTCTCTTTAAGGTTTGTGGGAAGGGGTATCGCTAATCTTGTTTCCATTTCAGCGAACAACCGATGGCCGAAATTTGCTCTTTTGGCCCTTTGCCAGTTGCCGCGACTTGTTTCATGGCGGTAAACAGTTCGCGTAGGGTATCCGCGGGGGCGGTCTCCTTTCGGCTGGCGTCCAAACGGCCACGGTATTGCAATTCGTAATGGGCATCGTAGCCGAAAAAGTCGGGGGTGCACACCGCTCCATAGGCTTTAGCGACCGCCTGGCTTTGATCCAGCAAATAGGGGAATTTAAAATGATACTGCCGTGCCATCAGTTTCATATTTTCCGGCGAATCTTCGGGAAAATTAACAAAGTCGTTGGACATAATGGCGACGGAACTGATGCCGTAAGCCCTCAATTCATCGGTATCCCGGACGATACGTTCGCGGATGGCTGTTACATACGGACAATGGTTGCAGATAAACATCACCAGCAACCCTTTTTCCCCCATGCATTGCTCAAGGCTCCACAGACGGCCATCGACATCCGGCAAATTAAAATCCGGCGCTTTAGTGCCAAAATCACAAATGGGTGGGTTTAATGCGACCATAATGGTTCCTCCTCGCGGTTATTTAGGTCATCAACTTCATACAAACAGTCGACATCGGCTATGTTACTAGCAAACCCGTTTCGGAAAACCAAAAATTGTCCTCATTCAATCACTGATGTTACGCAGCCAAGCAGTACCTTATGTTTTCCGCTGTCG
>DBNZ01000216.1 GCA_002299495.1 Methylococcaceae bacterium UBA659 | reverse complement strand
TGCTCTTCCGATCTGGCGGATCAACAATCGGTGCGCGGCTGGATGAAGGGCTCCTGCAACTTCCTGCGTCGCCTAAAGCGCCTACTGTTGGTGCTTTCGATTCCTGTTCCAGACGCGATGCTACCTCCTGCGTCCCTGCTGTCGAGGGCGAAAACGGTTAAGCTTCACCCGACAAAATACTGCTCACTGAGTACTAGAGCACGAAGATATGGGCATGATGCGCGAGTTTCAGATCATTTAATCGGCATCGTAAAAAAATACCGGCACGGCCACCTGACACAAGGCGGCGCCATTAATCACCATAATTTGACCGTAGGGGCAGACCATGCCCGCGATCACAACACCGATTCCCTGTTCGCGGGCATGACCCGCCCCTACCATTAATATAGAATCCCGGTTAGCCCTGCCTTCCGGCAAGGTAAACAACAGACTAATCCGTCTAAGGAGATGCTATGTCTAACCATAATTATAATTATTCCCGTCGCCGGTTTCTTGGCCATTCCGGTTTGGGCCTGTTGGCTTTGTCTGGAATGCCCGGCGTTTTGCGGGCGATGGAGGGTATGTCCGCTATGGCAAAATTGGCCCCGATACAAGCGTCGGCCAATTTTAAGCCGGATGTTGAGTTTGAGCTGTATTGCAAACCGGCCGATATTGGCATTTTGCAAGGCAACAAAACCCGGGTGATGCAATACACCGCCCGCTTGTTGCAAGGTCCTAGGCACACTTTGACAGAATTGCCCGGCTCTTATTTGGGCCCGCTCATGCGGTTGTACAAAGGCCAAAAAGTGCGTATCCATTTGCTCAACGGCCTGTCCGAGCCAACCATTGCCCATTGGCATGGCCTGCATGTCCCGGCCGTGGCGGATGGGCATCCGGTGTATGCCATCAACACGGGCGAAAAAATGGTCTACGAATTTGAAGTGCTGAACCGGGCCGGCATGAACATGTACCATCCCCATTCCCACGAAACTACCGGCAAACAGGTATACCACGGCTTGGCCGGCGCGATATTAGTCAATGACGATGAAGAGGCCGCCTTGGAGCTGCCTTCGGGCGGACATGAAATACCCATCGTCATACAAGACCGGATGTTCGACAACCAAAACCAACTGCTCTATGTCCACCACATGCATGACCGGATGATGGGTTTTCACGGCGACCGCATTTTAGTCAATGGCACGGTGGATTTTAATGTCGATGTCGAGAGCCGGGCGTACCGTTTGCGGGTTTTGAACGGGTCTAATGCCCGGATCTACAAACTGGCTTGGGATAACGGCATGCCATTGACGGTGCTGGGTGTCGATGGCGGTTTATTGGAACGGCCTGTCACCAAAAATTACGTCATGCTGGCGCCGGGCGAACGCTTGGATGTTTGGGCAGATTTTTCCGGTATCGCGGTCGGTGTCAAGGTGACCCT
This sequence comes from Methylococcaceae bacterium UBA659, assembly GCA_002299495.1. GTDB lineage: Bacteria > Pseudomonadota > Gammaproteobacteria > Methylococcales > Methylomonadaceae > Methylovulum. The sequence continues at coordinate 4,991 of DBNZ01000216.1, read as the reverse complement.
GCGTAGCCTGCCGTTTACTGGGGCTTGGCCGCGCATGGGCATGAGGATGCACGGCGGCAAACTGCCGTTGGGCGGTGACTACCCGATTTTTACCGCCAGCGTCACCCGCAAGGTTAGCGACAGTCCGAAGATGCCGGCCCAATTGTCCAGCTTCAAACGCTACACGGTCGAGGAGACCGCCAACCCCGAAAAACCCGTGCCAATTGGCATTTCCGAAGGCCCCATGTCAATGCTGCTCAATGGCCGTCCCTATGCTTACAACGATGCCTTGCCGTTTGAAAAAATCCCCGTCGACACCGTGCGGTTGATGGAGATTTTTCATGCCCACGGCGGTGGCCACGGTGACGCCGAGGAAGCCAAGGAAACCCAACCAGAACAACATGGCGGCGGCATGGGCCACGGCATGATGGGTGGCGGCATGAAACGCGAGGGCGGCGGCATGGGCCACGGCATGATGGGCGGTGGTATGAAACACGAAGGTGGAGGCGGCGGCATGATGGGAGGAATGGGCGGCATGGGCATGATGATGTCGATGGCGCACCCTATCCATCTCCACGGCCAACAATTCCAAATCATCAGCCGTAGCATCGATAGTGTTGAAAGCGAGGATTACGCCACCGTCCGCGACGGTTTTATCGACAGCGGCCTGAAAGACACCGTGCTGGTCATGCCAGGCGAGCGCGTCCGTATCATTAAGCCGTTTGAACACTTCAAAGGCCTGTTCATGTACCACTGCCATAACCTAGAACACGAGGATATGGGCATGATGCGGGAATTTGAAATCATTTAATCTGAACCGCAAAAAAAATGCCCTGTACGGGCAAGACCCGCCCCTTCCATGCCCGAACTCCCCGAAGTCGAAACCACCCGCCGCGGCATCGCCCCGCATATCGAAGGCCAAACGGTACGGACGGTGATAATCCGCGATGGCCGTTTACGCTGGCCTGTAGCGCCAAATTTGGCCGAAATTATGGCCGGACGACGTATCGAAACGGTCGGCAGACGCGGCAAATATCTCCTGCTAAATACCGATAATGGCGCCTTGCTGGCGCATCTGGGCATGTCTGGTAGCTTAAGGATTGTCGCTGACACGGCCCCCATCGGCAAACACGACCATCTTGACATTGTTTTCAGCAACCACACGATACTGCGCTTCAACGACCAACGCCGTTTCGGCTCGGTGTTATGGGCAGAAGAGCCGGTGACCGGGCATCCCTTGCTGAAAAACCTTGGCCCTGAACCGCTAACGGACGGTTTCGACGGCAAGTTTCTCCATGCCCAGGCAAAAAACCGCAAGACGGCGGTCAAATCCTTCATTATGGACAGCCATGTCGTGGTCGGGGTCGGCAATATCTACGCCAACGAGGCCTTGTTCATGGCCGGCATCCTGCCATCCCGCAGGGCCGGGAAAATCGCCCTTGCCCGTTACCAGCGCTTAGCCGAAGCGATCCGGGAAGTCTTGCGACAGGCCATAGCACAGGGCGGAACCACGGTGCGGGATTTTGTCAACGAAGCGGGCAAGCCGGGTTATTTCCAGCAGCAATTGAAAGTTTACGGACGGGCGGGTTTAGCTTGCGTCAACTGCGGGCGGGCGTTGACCGAAATCCGCCTAGGCACGCGCAGCACGGTGTTTTGCCGGGTTTGTCAGCGTTGAATCTATGCGTGGGTGTCATCGTTATTGTCCTTCGCACCACTTAGCATGACGATAACAGGTCTAAACAGACAGTCTCTTTTTGAGATGGGGCAGCAAAAACTTGTATGAAGCGCCATTAATCACAATAATTTGACTAGCTCCCCGAAGTCGAAACCAACATGCGGCATCGCCCCGCATACCGAAGGCCAAGGCGCAAATGTCACTGGATTGTCGAGCAGGGCGCATGCCAATAAGCATGAAGATGAAATTCTGCGGAGTTGACGGCCAGAAAGTGAATTTTGCCCGAACAGGAATGCATCTCCCGCCGCAGCCGATACACGCCTTCGTCCTTGAACCGAAGGTTCAAGTGGGAACACGGTCTGTCAATCAGGCTTCCCAATAGCAATGGGCATGCACACCATGTCAGACATCAGTTCCCTAAGGCAATGCAGGTTCAGGAAATACCCGGCGTATGGTCCAACCCAGCAGGAGATGGCGGTGGATAGTGTAACGTGTTTAGGGATTTTCCAAAACGTTTTCCAGCTTATTGCTTAGGCCGGACAGGTATTCATCGAGCTGTTGACGCAGGGCTTGGTTTTGGCGTTTTTCTTGGTGCAACTCATGCGCTAGGTTTAAAGCCACCATCACCGCAATCCGCTCGACCCCGTTAATTTTTCCAGAATCCCTGATCTTACGCATTTGTGCGTCCAATTGTTGGGCGCAAAGAAACAAATCGTCCTGCTCTTCAAGATCGCAAACAATTTTGTATTCTTTGCCCAAAATGGGCAGGGTAACCGAATCCTGGTTGGTGTTCATGAATTTTGCTCCAGTATTTTTAAACGGGTGATCAATGCTTCCACACGGATTTTGGCCAGCTCGACCTTTTCCAGCAATAACGATTTTTCTTCTTTTAAATCAGAAAGATGGCGTCTTAGCTCGCGGTTTTCAAGGGTAACGACCTGGTATGATTCGATAAGGCGGTCAAGTTTTGCGTCCAATTCGGTCAAATCTTGGGATTGGGTGAATAGTGCACGAGTCATAATACGGTTAACGGCTAGTTTTGGGATGCCTGGCGAATACGGTTATCCAAGCCCAGGATAAATGGTAGCATACGCGCAATTTTTCGTTGCAGGCGTTAAAGCAGTTATGGTTTACAAAACAGTCAATGCAGTCGTCGAGCAGGCCAACCCCGCTCTTTCGGCTGCGGAAATTCATGGTATCGCCGCAGGCATGTTATGCGCCGACACCCGCACCCCCTGTGCCACTTGGCTAGCAGAATGCGTTAATGGCTCGGCTTTGCCAGATAGCGACCGGGCGCTTCTTGAGCGTTTATTTGCAGAAACCAGGCGCTTGCTGGCCAGTGATCATTTTGAATTTGATTTGCTGTTGCCAGATGACGAAGACCGTCTAACCCAGCGGGTAATCGCCTTAAAAGACTGGTGCCAAGGGTTTTTATATGGTGTCGGCATGGTTGCTAAAGCACTCTGGGGCGGTCGGGAAACCCAAGAAATAATCAATGACATCAGCGAGTTCAGCAAGCTAAATGGCGGCGAGGAAGGTGAAGAGGACGAACAGGCCTATATGGAAGTCACCGAATATTTGCGGGCATCCGTAATGATGCTGCGTGATAGCTTCGCCCAGAACCAGGCATGAGAAACCATGCAGAAAAGCGAATTTAAAAAACGCCGCAAACGCTTGTTGCAGCAAGTAGGCGGGGGCAATATCGCCCTGCTGTCCAGCGCCGGGTTGCAGGTCCGCAACCGCGATGTAGCTTACCCATTCCGGCAAGACAGCGATTTTTATTACCTCACCGGCTTTAACGAACCGGATGCGCTAGCGGTGTTCGTACCAGGCCGCGAGCAAGGCGAATACCTGCTGTTTTGCCGTGAATTCGATGAAAAAAAAGCCTTGTGGGAAGGCGCCCATGCCGGTTTGGCAGGGGCCGTACACGATTTTCAAGCCGATGAAGCCTTCCCCATCGATGATTTAGACGACATTTTGCCCGGCTTGCTGGAAGGCAGGCACAAGGTGTTTTATCCCATGGGAAAAGATCCGGAACTGGACCATAGCCTGCAAAACTGGCTGCGGCATATTCGGCGACAATCTCGCAGCGGGGTAGCGGCGCCGGGCGAACTGGTCTCATTGGACTTGTTGTTGCATGAAATGCGCTTGCTGAAAAGTCCGGCCGAACTCAAACTGATGCGCCATGCCGCCGAAGTTTCGGCGGGTGCCCACATCAAGGCCATGCAAACCGCAAAAGCGGGGTTGTTTGAATACCAGGTGGAAGCCGAGCTGCTCTATCATTTTGCCCAAAACGGCTTGCGCGCGGTCGCTTACCCCTCCATCGTCGCCGGCGGCAACAACGCCTGCACCCTGCATTACACCGGCAACCACAGCAAGCTTAAGGACGGCGATTTGCTGCTGATAGATGCCGGCGCCGAATGCGACCATTACGCCGCCGACATCACCCGCACCTTTCCGGTCTCGGGCCAGTATAGCGAAGCGCAAAAAATCCTTTACCAACTGGTGTTGGAAGCCCAATTGGCGGCCATCGGAAAAATTAAACCCGGTGCCTTGTGGATTGAATTCCATGATGCTGCGGTTGCCGTGTTGACGAAAGGCCTGCTTGGCTTAGGCTTGCTGAAAGGCCGCCTGAAGACCCTGATAAAAAAAGAAAAATACAAGCCTTTTTACCCGCACCGCACCGGCCATTGGCTAGGCATGGATGTCCATGATGTCGGCGATTATAAAAATAATGACCAATGGCGGCCTTTGCAGCCCGGCATGGTGTTGACTGTGGAGCCTGGGCTCTACATCCCGGCTGATTGCAAAGAAGTTGACAAGCGATGGCGGGGCATAGGCATACGCATCGAAGACGATGTCTTGGTGACAAAAGACGGCCATGAAGTGTTGACTGCCGGAGTGCCGAAAACCATTGCAGAAATTGAAGCCATCATGCAGGGTTAACCATGCGCGAAGACTATGATTTGATTATTGTGGGCGGCGGCTTGGCGGGCAACGGCTTAGCCTTGGCCTTACGGCATACCGGATTAAGCATAGCTGTTATCGAAGCCTTATCGCCCGCCCAACTGGCCGCCTCTTCCGCCGGTGACCGGGCTTTAGCATTGGCTGCGGGTACGGTCAACATGCTGGCACAATGGGGCGTTTGGCAGGCCGTTGCCGAACAGGCCACCGCCATCGAACATATCCATGTTTCCGACCGGGGGCATTTTGGCAAAACCCGCCTATCGGCCCGGCAACAAAAGGTTGCCGCGTTTGGTTATGTGATAGTGGCCCGGGATATCGAAAGCCATCTGGTGGAAAAAGTGGCGGAAGCGGGCATCACCCGGTTAAGCCC
>DBNZ01000188.1 GCA_002299495.1 Methylococcaceae bacterium UBA659 | reverse complement strand
CAGCGGCTGGCGTACATGACGCGCTCAATGGTGTGTTCGAGTTGTTGGGTGAATAACATTTTAGCCTCCGTGGATTTTGACCGGGCATTATAACAAGAATGGGTTTAGGAATAAGAGCTGATGAATAGGCGCTTTAGGATGGTTTTGCCTATTGCACACGCTGTCAATGACCGGCGTGAAACTGGCAGCGGTGGTTTACAGTAAAGTGCGCTAGGGTGTGCAGACACCGCCTCGGCTATTATTGATCCGGCCCTTTACAGTTTGAACCGAACGCGCAGCTAAAATCGGTTTGATGTGTTTGGTATGGGTGGGTAGGGACGGGTTAACATGCGCTTATTGGTTGGCGTTAAGCCCTTGCCGCAAACGCCTTGATGCGCCTGTCGCAGAGCGTTGCGGCCGGACAACGGTAAGCCTAGGTCGTGCCTCCGGTTAGGCCGGTCCCGGGCGTGTTGCCGGCCGATGGCGGGACGCCAGCCAAAAACTTTCAGCAAATCCTCGGCAACGGGTCTGCTTCCAATTCTTGCAGTATGCGCTCGCCGCCGATTTCGGTTTGTAAGACCACTTGGGCGGGGCCGGTTTCAATGCGGCCTATGATGGCGGCATCTTGATAGCCTAATCCCTGCAAGGTTGCGATAGCCGTCCGTGCCGACGCAGGCTCTAGCACGGCCACGACCCGCCCCTCCGACGCCAGATACATCGGGTCATAGCCCAATATTTCACACACCATGCGGACGGGTTCTAGCACCCGAATCTGTGTTTCCATCAGCCGGATCTGGGCTTGGGTTTGCCGGGCTATTTCATGCGCTACCGTGGCAAGGCCGCCCCGGGTCGGGTCGCGCATAAAACGTAGGCCAGGCCGGGCCAGCAATGCCTGGGCAATAGGCCAGACGCTGGCGGTATCGGAATGAAGCTGGCCGGACAAGCCGAATTGTTCCCGGGCCAATAACACGGCGGTACCGTGGTCGCCGATTGAACCGCTGAGCACCACGCTATCGCCGGGTCGAATCTGCGCCATGCCGAGGGTCAGGCCAAACGGCCGCAAGCCTACTCCGGTGGTGGCAAAATAGACGCCGCCGCCCTGGCCGCGCCGCAATACCTTGGTGTCGCCGGCGACCATACGCACCCGGCTCTCGCGGCAGGCTTGCGCCATGCTTGCCAGCACCCTGTCCAGCACGGCCACTTCCAGGCCTTCTTCGATAAAGGCATTGAGCGTCAAATACAATGGCGTAGCGCCCGACACGGCCAAATCATTAACCGTACCGTGGATGGCCAAACTGCCGATATTGCCGCCGGGGAACTCCAGCGGCTCCACGGTGAAGCCATCCGTGGTAATCATGATTTCCCCGGAACCTGGGTCAATCGGCAACCGCGCCGCATCGACATCGGTATCTAATAAGTCATTCTGCAAATGATAGGCAAACAAGGATTCGATCAGCTCGCGCATCAACCGGCCGCCATTGCCGTGCGCTAAGGCGATATGGGTTTCTGGGAAATGCCGGAGATGGTGCATGTCTGAGTGGTGAGTGTGTTGGCATGAGAAAGTTAAATGGCCAATACGGGCAATGGCCTATCGGCTAAGGGTAGCGTTTTTTCAAGGATTGGGGAAATGGTTCCATACGGACAAGGGCGGAGAATGGTTTTTCTTTAAAAAAATGGCTTGTTTTGGCCGGTCTTGAGGGTTACGCTGAAGCTTAAGCGGTCTGTGGCGGAAACGCCATCAAACCTAATTGATCCGGCCCGTTAAAGTTTGCACCGTTCGTGCTGAGCCAGTCGCAGCACATACGCCTTGCGACCCGTGCAAGGCGAACGCAGGTTAAAACTTAATAAGGCCGAATCAATAATTGATTTTATTCATCCGGAAAAGTTATGTGTCTTGCCATCCCAATGCAAATTAGCCATATTGACGGCTTTAACGCACGCTGTACCGCCAAGGGTGTGCAACGCGACGCCAGTTTGTTTTTGTTGCAGGACGAAGACGTGCAGGTGGGCGATTATGTCCTGATCCATGTAGGCTATGCCATCCAAAAAATTTCCGGGCAGGAGGCGCAGACCAGCTGGGAGTTATTCGACGCAATGTACGCCCAGGAAATCGCCGGTGCATGAGCTGTCGTTATGCCAGGATTTGCTGGAGCAAGTCACGGCGATAGCCCAAACGCATAAGGCCGACACAGTGGTGCGGATTATCGTTTGGATAGGGCCGCTATCGGGGGTGGAACCCTTGTTGTTGAAAAGCGCGTTTGACCTGATCCGTGCAGGCGGTGTGGCCGACCAGGCCGAACTGGTCTTGCAAAACCAAGCGGTAAAGGTGGTGTGCAGTGACTGCGGTATGGCATCCGAAGCCACAGCGAATAATCTGCTGTGCCGGCATTGCGGCAGCGGCCACACCCGGCTGATAGGCGGTGATGAACTGATCCTGGCGCGTGTCGAATTAGCGGGCGTGGCGTAGGGGAACTCTGGACCAGCCCTTTCCTTCGGCAAAACTGCGCCATGCGGTTCCGAATTGCGGCTCCGAATCGTGCCGGGGGAGGCGCTCCTACCCACACACGGGGTTTCCTTAAGTTGATTTGAGTATTTTTTGTACGGAGTTTAATCATGTGTAATACCTGTGGTTGTAATTTGACGGCCGGCAACCGGCATTTGCTGTTTACCCCGCCCAAAACTGAGGCGGTCACGGCCGTGTCGGTATTGGGCAGTTTGTTGCAACACAACAACGAACAAGCCGGACGCAACCGCGCCCATTTCGACGCCCACGGGGTATTGGTGATTAATCTGATGTCGTCGCCAGGTGCGGGCAAAACCGCCTTGTTGGAAGCGACCATCCAAAGGCTGAAGGCTAACATCAACATCGCGGTGATTGAAGGCGACCTAGAAACCGAAAACGATGCCGACCGGATCCGCGCCCAAGGTGTGCCGGCTTACCAGATCACCACCGGCACGGCCTGCCATTTGGACGCCCATTTGATTGCAGGCGTGTTGCCGCAGTTGGATTTGTCCGCTATCGATTTGTTGTTCATCGAAAATGTCGGCAATTTGGTTTGTCCGGCCAGTTTTGATTTGGGTCACCACCGCAATGTCACGCTGTTGTCGGTGACCGAAGGCGACGACAAACCGGCCAAATATCCGGTCATGTTCCGTGCCGCCGACCTGATGCTGATAACCAAGACCGATTTATTGCCGCATCTTGACGACTTCTCGGTCGCAAAGGCCGCACAATGCCAACGGGCCTTAGCCAGCCAAGTGCCGGTGTTGCCTTTGTCCAGCCGCACCGGTGACGGTTTGGATGCCTGGCTGGACTGGCTGGCGCAGGAAGTGGTTGCACACAAGCTCCGGGTGCAACGGCAACAAACCATCAAGCCCCGTATGCAAGAGGACGGGTTAAAGTGGCACCAACAGACGCCGAAAATCCGGTTTCGTCCGGTTGCCCGCGGCTAAGGCAGCGATAAAGGTAAAACCCATGCCCACCGCCCAAGAATGGCTGAAAAAAATTGCCGCCCTGCCGTTGCCGGACAAGGTGCGCTTGATGAATGTTTGCGGCGGACACGAGCGCACCATCGCCATGGCCGGTTTGCGTAACGCGTTGCCCCGCCAGATTGAGCTGATTCCAGGCCCCGGATGCCCGGTTTGTATTTGTCCGGAGCAAGACATTTATCAAGCCATCCAAATGGCGTTGCATGAAGACATCATCTTAGTCAGTTTTGGCGATATGCTGCGGGTGCCGGTCAATGTGAGCAAAAAAAGCATCCGCTCGCTGGAGCAGGCTAAGGCCGCTGGCGCTGATGTGCGACCCGTCGCCTCGCCGCAGGAAGCTGTCAAAATAGCCCGGGCCGAGCCGGAAAAAACCGTGGTGTTTTTCGCCGCCGGCTTTGAAACCACCATCGCTCCCGTGGCGGGCATGATCGCCGAAGGCATACCCGACCATTTGCTGTTGTTGCTGAGCGGGCGTTTGACCTGGCCTGCGGTCGCGTTGTTGTTGGAATCAGAACAGCCGGGCTTTGACGCCCTGATTGCGCCGGGGCATGTAGCGACGGTGATGGGGATGCAGGAATGGTCATTCGTAGTCGAAAAGCATCGGTTACCGGCGGCGATTGCCGGTTTTACCCCCGACAGCTTGTTGGCGGCGATCTATTCGGTGTTGCGGCAATGGCTTGCACAACGACCTTTTTTGGACAATTGTTACCCGCAAGCGGTCAAGTCTTACGGTAACCCACTCGCCCAGCGGCTTATTAACAACACCTTGGATGTGGTCGACGCACCTTGGCGCGGTATTGGCGTGATCCCTGCGTCCGGCTTTGAATTGAAACCACGCTATGCCGACCACGACGCCCGCCTGCGTTATCCCGAGTTTGCCCAAGCAGCCCGTGACCATGCCGGCGAAATGCCGCCCGGCTGTGATTGCGCCCGGGTGGTGTTGGGCAAAATCACGCCATTGGAATGCCGTATTTACGGCTCGCCGTGCACCCCGCGCAACCCGGTCGGGCCGTGCATGGTGTCCGATGAAGGCGCTTGCCGCATTTGGTGGGCTAGCGGCTTGCGGCCAGCGCCGGCTGAAATCGCCGCTGAAATCGCCGAAGTGTCTTAATCGGGCCGATGGTGCAGGCACTCCGTATTGTCGTCACCGGCAGGGTGCAAGGGGTTGGATTTAGGCCGTTTGTCAACCGTCTGGCCAAGGA
>DBNZ01000179.1 GCA_002299495.1 Methylococcaceae bacterium UBA659 | reverse complement strand
AACCCCTTATTCCGCGACGGCAAACTAAAAATTGCGGTTTATGCCGACCATAACCCGCCGCACTTCCACGTCATGACGCCGGAGGGGGAGTCGGTGGTTGACTTGGCAACCTTAACCGAAATCCAAACCGGAGCCGGCCGCAAGCAACTTGCCAAAGCCATTGCCTGGGCATTGGCGCACCGCGCCGAGTTGCTGGCGGAATGGCAACGCCTTAATCCGGGGAACGAATAATGAAAAAAACCTTGCAACCGCACCGCATTGAAAGCATCAGGCCATTGCCGGACATGCGGCTAAACATCGCATTTGCCGATGGCTGGCAAACCGGCGTTGACATTTCAGCGTTTATCGCCGCACATCCGATATTGCAGCCGTTGCTTGCAAGCGAACGTTTTAGCCAAGTTAGCGTTGGCGAATGGGGGTTTGATGTCACTTGGGATAACGCTGACCTAGCCATTGCCGCCACCACCTTGCGGCAAATGGCGGAAGCGCAAACCGGCGGCCCGGCACACAGTTTTGAGCAATGGATGCGCCGTAACCAACTGTCATTGGCCGAGGCCGCCGAATCACTGGGCATGACCCGGCGCATGGTCACCCATTACCGTGCCGGCAGCCGACCCATCCCCAAAACCGTCTTGCTGGCTTGTAAAGGTTGGGAAGCGGACCATCAAAAACCCTAAGCCTAACTTACACCTTAACCCCATCAACCATGACCCAGCTTGTGAACACAGCCAACATCCACGATTACAAAATCCTCATCCTCGATTTCGGCTCCCAATACACCCAGTTGATCGCCCGCCGCATCCGCGAAATCGGCGTCTACTGCGAAATTTATGCTTGCTCGTGCGGCGATGACGACATCAAAAACTTCGCCCCCAACGGCGTTATCCTGTCCGGCGGACCGGAAACAGTGACTAGCGACGACACCCCGAGGGCGCCGCAAGCTGTGTTCGATTTAGGCGTGCCGGTGCTGGGCATTTGCTACGGTATGCAGACGATGGCCGCGCAATTAGGCGGTACGGTAGCGTCATCCAACCACCGCGAATTTGGCTACGCGCAAATCCGCGCCCGTGGTCATTCCCAGTTGCTGACCGGCATCGAAGACCATCTGTCGCCGGAAGGCTATGGCCTTTTGGATGTCTGGATGAGCCACGGCGACCACGTCACCGGATTGCCGGACGGCTTCCTGCTGATCGCCAGTTCCGACGGTGCGCCGATTGCCGGCATCGCCAACGCAGCCAAAGGTTTTTATGGCTTGCAATTCCACCCCGAAGTCACCCACACCCCACAAGGCGGCCGCATTTTGTCGCGCTTCGTGTTGGACATTTGCGGCTGCCAGGCGTTATGGACGGCGGGCAACATCAGCGCCGACAGCATCGCCGCCATCCGCGCCAAAGTCGGCGGCGAACAAGTCATCTTAGGCCTGTCCGGCGGGGTCGATTCGGCAGTGGTCGCAGCCTTGCTGCACAAAGCTATCGGCAGCCAGTTGACTTGCGTGTTCGTAGACACCGGCCTGCTGCGCCTTAACGAAGGCGACCAAGTGATGGCGGCCTTCGCCCGGCATCTAGGCATCAAAGTCATTCGCGTCAATGCCGAGCAACGCTATCTGGACGCATTGGCGGGCATCGCCGACCCGGAATGCAAACGTAAAATCATCGGCAACTTGTTCGTGGAAATTTTCGACCAGGAAGCCGACAAGCTCACCGATGCCCGCTGGCTGGCGCAAGGGACGATTTACCCGGACGTGATCGAATCGGCAGGCGCCAAAACCGGCAAGGCGCATTTGATTAAATCCCACCACAATGTCGGCGGCCTGCCGGAAAACATGACGCTGAAACTGCTGGAACCGTTGCGCGAATTGTTCAAGGACGAAGTCCGCAAGCTAGGCTTAGAACTCGGCCTGCCATCGGAAATGGTGTTCCGCCACCCGTTCCCAGGCCCAGGCCTAGGCGTTAGGATTCTAGGCGAAGTAAAAAAAGACTACGCCGACTTGCTGCGCCAGGCCGACGCCATTTTTATCGCAGAACTGTACCGGCATGATTTGTACGCCAAAGTCAGCCAAGCCTTCGCCGTGTTTCTGCCGGTGAAGTCGGTCGGCGTCATGGGCGACGGTCGCCGTTACGATTACGTCATCGCCCTGCGCGCCGTCGAAACCATAGACTTCATGACCGCCCGCTGGGCGCATTTGCCCTACGAATTCTTGGATTTAGTGTCGCGCCGCATCATCAACGAAGTGGCCGGCATCTCCCGTGTCACCTACGACATCTCTGGCAAACCGCCGGCGACCATAGAATGGGAATAACGCCTGACGCCGAAGCCTTGCAAGATGCACAATGGATGCGCCATGCCATCAGGCTGGCAGAACGTGCGGAAGATTACGGTGAAGTGCCGATAGGTGCGGTGTTGGTGAAAAACGGCGAGTGCATCGCCGAAGGCTGGAACAGCTCTATCCACTGCCACGACCCCAGCGCCCATGCCGAAATCATCGCTCTGCGCGCAGCGGGGTAGAAGTTACGCAATTA
>DBNZ01000193.1:1853-3796 GCA_002299495.1 Methylococcaceae bacterium UBA659 | reverse complement strand
TTGCCCGTGCCGCAAACCAAAGCCCGGATTATTGGAACAATTCGCCACGGATTGGCAAGCGGATTTAGCCGATACGGTGATGATCGGCGATTCGTTCCGAGACTTGCAAGCCGCCTGGGCGGCTGGCGCTAACGCCATTTTGGTGAAAACCGGCAAGGGTTTGAAAACCTTGGCCGAAAACCCTCAACTTGACATCCCTGTATTCGACTCGCTTTATGACGCCGCCCAATTTCTCATCAAAACCCACTAATTTCAAAATCTATTTCGGCTCCAGCGTCCTGCTTGCTTGGATGACTGTTTCAACCTTCATTTTCGGCCCTTTAGTATTGCTTTGCGGGGCGATGCCGTTTGCCGTCCGCTATGAAATCGCTAACACCTGGGTGCGTTTGGCTATTTGGGTGGCAAGGATATTTTGCGGCGTCCGCTATCAAGTTGAGGGGCTGGAAAATATCCAAGGGACACCGACCGCAATCGTCCTGTGCAAACACCAATCCGCATGGGAAACTATTGCCTTGCGCTTGTTTTTACCGCCACAAACCGCATTGTTGAAGGAGTCGCTGGTGAAAATTCCGGTATGGGGTTGGGCGCTGGCCAAGTTGAAGCCTATCGCGATAAACCGCAGCAACCAGCGGGCGGCTTTAAAAGCCTTGTTGCAGCAAGGCAAAGCCTGTTTGGATGAGGGTTTATGGGTGGTGGTGTTCCCTGAAGGCACCCGCACCGCACCGGGTGAAACCAAAAAATTCAATGCGGGCGGTGCCCTGCTTGCTGAAAAAACCGGGTATCCGGTGATCCCCATCGCGCACAATGCGGGTCATTGTTGGTCGCGTAATAGTTTTTTGAAATACCCGGGGATGATTACCGTTAAAATAGGTCCCCCGATAGCCACCAAAGGCCGCAAAGCGGCTGATATCAACCAACAAGCCGCCGACTGGATAAACCAAGCGATGGCGGGTTTGGATTGATCACCGACGTTTGAATAACTTTTTTCCAACACTGGACTAATCATTATGAAAAAATTTGCCATTACGCTTGCCGTTATTTTGTTATTACCCGCCTGTTCTGAAAAGAATGAATTTAAAGAAGCCGTATTGGCGGACATCAAAAAAGAAAAAGACCTTGAGGACTACCACATCTCCGCAGAAACCATGTCCGACTGTGTCGTGGAGTTGTCATCGCATGGAATGCCCGGTTTCTTTGACCTTGATCCAGAACGGATGAGGGCTTACCGGAACTACACCAAAATGCTGACCATGATGAGGGCGAAAGACCCAAAACAAGCCATGGAAGAGTTACAGGACGATTTCGGTTCGCCTAAGGCTTTAGCCGACGCCCATGCCAATTACACCGAAAGCATGCTGGAATGCTATACCTCGGTAGTATCCAAAAATGATGGCGAAAACGAAGCTGATGAAGACATGCCGATGGACGATGGCGATAACGGGCAAATGATCGAGGATGCCGACAATATGGATGGCGGGGTGGAAGACGATGTTTCAGGGATGATGATGGAGCAAGAGCCGGAAAAATTCGGAGACAACGAAAGTCCGGAAGAAGAATAAAAATAACCAATAAGCGGGGACGACCTAATGCCGTCCCCGCTCTGGAACCGCGTTAGGCTTTATTAGCCATTAAACTTTTCAGGTAATTTGAAAAATCCTCTTTCAATTCCTCATGTAACAGACCGTATTCCACGGTTGCTATCAAAAAACCCAACTTAGTGCCGCAGTCATAGCGTTTGCCTTCAAATTGATAGGCCAGGACTGTCTCGTCCGCCAACAAATCGGCAATGGCGTCGGTCAATTGGATTTCACCGCCCGCGCCCCGCCCGGTGTTTTCGATTTTGGCGAATATGGCCGGATTCAGGATATAGCGGCCGACCACAGCTAAGTGGGAAGGCGCGACTTCAGGCTTAGGTTTTTCGACGATGTGCTCTATCACCCCGT
>DBNZ01000193.1:914-1473 GCA_002299495.1 Methylococcaceae bacterium UBA659 | reverse complement strand
AACCGGTTCCACGCCTAAGATAGAGCATTGCTTTTCGCCATACAATTCAACCATCTGCTTCATGCAGCCGCGGTTGCCGTCCGCAATCAAGTCGTCCGGCAAAATCACCGCAAACGCTTCATCGCCGACCACAGGGCGGGCGCAATAAACCGCATGGCCTAAGCCTAAAGCCTCCGCTTGGCGGATATAGACACAAGAAATACCCGCCGGGACAATGCCCCGTAGTTGTTTCAACAAAGCATCTTTACCCCGTGTTTCCAATTCGATTTCCAGCTCATAGGCTTTGTCGAAATGGTCAATAATCGAGTTTTTGGTGCGGCCGGTGATAAAAATCATGGTGTCGATACCGGCTGCCGCAGCTTCTTCGACCGCGTATTGCATCAGCGGCTTATCGACTATCGGCAACATTTCTTTGGCCACGGACTTGGTGGCGGGCAAGAAACGGGAACCTAAACCGGCGACAGGGAAAACGGCTTTGGTGATTTTTTTCATGTACGGGTTTCCTCTTAAATGGTTGATGTCCTATTGATCTGGCGCTTTAAAGTTTGAACCGTTGGTG
>DBNZ01000193.1:0-575 GCA_002299495.1 Methylococcaceae bacterium UBA659 | reverse complement strand
AGTCGCAGCACATGCGCCTTGCGCCAAGCTCAAGGCGAACGGAGGTTAACACTGAACAAGGTCAGATTAGTAGTGGGTGGTGGAGCTGTTCAGGTGCGCCCGTATTGGTCACTGAACCGGACAATGTCGTCTTCGCCGAGATAACTGCCGGATTGGACTTCGACGATCTCCAGCGGGATAACGCCTGGATTTTCCAAACAATGGATCACACCCAACGGAATAAAGGTAGACTGGTTTTCGGTCAACAGTATTTGTTCGTCACCTTTTCTGACCAAGGCCGTGCCTTTGACCACCACCCAGTGCTCGGCGCGGTGGTGGTGTTTTTGCACGGAGAGTTTGGCACCCGGTTTTACCACAATGCGCTTGGTTTGATAGCGGTGGCCGCTGTCTACCAGGTCATAATGACCCCAGGGGCGATAGGTTTTTCTATGCACATCCGGTTCGCTGCGTTTTTGTTGTTTCAATTGGTTGACGATGCTTTTGACTTCCTGCACCCGGTCTTTGGCGGCGACCATCACGGCATCGTTGGTTTCAACCACGATCAAATCATCGACACCGACCACGGTGACTAGGCG
>DBNZ01000022.1:1179-9561 GCA_002299495.1 Methylococcaceae bacterium UBA659 | reverse complement strand
GGCGGTAGCCCAACAAGGCTTGGATGGGGGGTAGACTTAAGGAAGCTCTGATTAAGTCCTTCGACAGGCTCAGGACGAACGGCAAGTAGTTGATTCCGTTCGTGGTGAGCTTGTCGAACCCTGAACGGAATCAACTTGTTCAGAGTTTCCTTAGAGGTGGTGGTAGGGGTCGTCTATCAAGGTCAAGTAAGTTGCGATCGGGATTTAGCTGCCCACGTTGCCGTTTGCCGACCGTACCCTAATGGCTTGCCTGTTGCGATTAATTTGGGTATTTCCAGACCCCACGCCGTGCTTTCTAGGGCACTGTCAATCCCTTCTTTTTTCATTTAGTGCCAATGAATACCGACTTAAAATTCTGGGCGGTGGTTCCTGCCGCCGGGGTTGGCAAGCGCATGAACGCCGACCGTCCTAAACAATACCTGCCGTTGCTGGATAAGACCGTCATTGAACAAGCCTTGCAACGGCTATTGCAGGCCGATATTTTTTCCGCAGTCAGCGTGGCTGTTTCCGCCGCAGACCCGTATTGGCCTGAATTGCCCGTTTCCAGGCACGAAAAAATTATTACGGCGGCGGGCGGTAAGGAGCGGGTAGATTCGGTGTTGTCCTGCTTGCAGGCAATCAGCGAAGTGGCTGACGATTCTGACTGGGTACTGGTGCATGACGCGGCGCGGCCTTGCCTAACTGTTTCGGATATTCACCAATTGATTGATCGTTTGGTTGATGATCCAGTAGGCGGGATATTGGCGCTGGCTTCCCATGACACCTTAAAAAAGGTCGCAGGCGACCGTATTACCGGCACCTTGGACCGGAAGTTGATTTATCGGGCGTTGACCCCGCAAATGTTCCGTTATGGCCTGTTAAGACAAGCCCTGGAAATGTCACAAGGCAATCCGGTCGTCACGGATGAAGCCAGCGCCTTGGAATTACAAGGCTTACAACCGAAAATGATCGAGGGCCGACCCGACAATATCAAAATTACCCGGCCGGAAGATTTAAGTCTGGCGCAATTTTACTTGGAGCAACAGCAATGTTTAGGATAGGGCAGGGCTATGATGTGCATCGTTTTGGCGCTGGCGACCATATCACTTTGGGAGGGGTGGAAATCCCTTACGAACAGGGCCTGATCGCGCACTCGGACGGCGACGTGGTGTTGCATGCGTTATGCGATGCGTTGCTGGGCGCGGTGGCGCTAGGTGATATCGGCAAACATTTTCCTGACACTGACCCCGAATTCAAGGGTGCGGATAGCCGGATGTTGTTGGGGTATGTTTACCGTTTAGTGCAAGAAAAAGGCTATAGCCTAGTCAACGCCGACCTGACCATCATTGCCCAGGCCCCAAAGATGGCGCCGTATGTCGCCGCCATGTGCGCCAACCTTGCCAAGGACCTGAATGTTCCGGTCGATTGCGTGAATGTGAAGGCGACCACCACCGAGAAACTGGGCTTTGAAGGGCGCAAGGAAGGTATCGCCGTGCAGGCCGTCGTGTTGCTCGAAAAACCTTGATGCAGGCATACCGCCTACCGGTTTGGCCTTATGTCTATGGCGGCCCGAAAAGTTCGGGTGTGATCCGCGCTGTTCCTGCGGATTTTATAGTCAAGGAACAATTGGTATTTGAGCCGTCGGGCAGCGGCGAGCATGTTTTTTTACACATTGAAAAAACGGGCGGGAACACTGAGTTTGTGGCCAGGCAATTGGCCAAGTTTGCCGGCGTCAAGCAACGGGACATCGGTTATGCCGGGCTAAAAGACCGCAACGCCGTCACCACGCAGTGGTTTAGCGTCTGGTTGCCCGGCAAAGAAGCCTTGGATTGGGGGCAATTGGGTGATGGGCAAATCAACGTCCTGCAAATTATCCGCCACCACAAAAAACTGAAACGGGGGGCTTTGGCCGGTAATGCCTTCCAGATCACCATCCGGGATTGGCAGGGCGATCCAGAGGAAACGCAGCGGCAATTATCGGCAATAAAAGCCAATGGCATCGCTAATTACTTTGGCGAGCAGCGGTTCGGTCATGGCGGACACAATATGGACAAGGCGATTGCACTCTTTCAGGGCAAAAAAACCAGCCGCGCAGATCGGAGCCTGTGTTTGTCCGCCGCCCGTTCATGGCTATTTAACCATTTGCTCGCACGTCGAGTTAATTTGGCCAACTGGAACAAGGCGTTAGCCGGCGATGTTTTTCTGTTCGCGTCATCAAACGCCTGTTTTCACGCAGAACCCGAAGATGCTGAGGTTATCCGTAGATTAGCGGCCAAAGAAATACATCCGTCCGGGGTATTGTGGGGCGTTGGCAGGCCCGATGTGTCGGCGGAGGCGCTCATGTTAGAGCAAACGGTCATAGATGAATTTGCTGGCCTGGCGCAAGGGTTGCTGGATTTTAAAGTGGAACGGGGGCGACGGGCGTTAAGGGTTAACGTCGCGGATTTATCTTGGGCTTTTGGCGAAAAACAATTGCATTTGTCTTTTTCCCTACCCGCAGGCAGTTATGCCACGGGTTTGCTAAGGGAAGCCGTGGACTACCGGCTGGCATTAGACTAAGTGTTCCCAATTCTGATATAGTTGAACGGTTTTCGTAAACATTTCCCCCACTTCACAATGCCTACCCAGGAGACATCTATGCCCATTAAAATTGCAATCAACGGTTATGGACGTATTGGCCGCAATATCGTCCGCGCGATATATGAATCAGGCCGCACCCATGAATTCCAAGTTGTCGCCATCAATGATTTGGGTGACGCCAATACTAACGCCCATTTGACCCAGTACGACTCCGTCCACGGCAAATTCCCGTTCGAAGTCAGCGTCGATGGCGATTATATGGTCATTAATGGCGACCAAATCAAAGTCTTCGCCGAACGGGACCCGGCCAAATTGCCTTGGGGCGATTTGGGCGTCGACGTTGTGCATGAGTGCACCGGCATATTCACCAGCAAAGACCAAGCCTCAGCCCACCTCACCGCCGGCGCCAAAAAAGTCATTATTTCCGCCCCAGGTGGAGATGATGTCGACGCCACCATCGTGTATGGCGTTAACCACGCTATCCTGAAAGCCTCTGACACGGTCATTTCCAACGCTTCTTGCACCACGAACTGCTTGGCGCCATTAGTCAAGCCATTGCATGACACCATTGGCGTGGTGCATGGCCTGATGACCACTATCCATTCCTACACTAACGATCAAGTGTTGACCGATGTGTTCCATAAAGATCTGCGCCGCGCCCGTTCCGCCACGCAATCGATGATCCCGACCAAAACCGGTGCGGCCGCCGCAGTGGGCTTGGTAATGCCCGAACTGGCCGGAAAATTGGACGGGTTCGCAATCCGGGTGCCAACCATTAATGTCTCGTTGGTCGATTTGAGTTTCACCGCCGCTAGAAGTACTTCAAAAGCAGAAATTGATGAAATCCTGAATGCGGCAGCGGCTGGCTCGTTAAAAGGCATTCTCGATGTCAATACCAAGCCTTTGGTTTCGGTTGACTTCAACCACAACCCGCATTCGTGCATCTATGAAGCCACATTGACTAAAGTGGTCGGTGGCACCTTCGTTAAGGTTCTTGCTTGGTATGACAACGAGTGGGGTTTCTCAAACCGGATGCTCGATACCTCAATTGCTTTAATCAACGCAGGATAATTATGTTAAGACGAACCAAAATTTTGGCCACCTTAGGCCCTGCAACCGACAAACCGGAAGTGTTGGAAGAATTATTTCGTGCCGGTGTCGATGTGGTGCGATTAAACTTCTCGCATGGCAAAGCCGAGGATCATATCAACCGAGCCAACGCAGTCCGTGAAATGACTAAAAAAACCGGGCGTCGGGTTGGCATTTTGGCCGATTTGCAAGGCCCTAAGATCCGTATCGCCCGGTTTAAAAATGACAAGGTTTTCTTAAACGAAGGCCAAGATTTTGCATTGGACATCAACTTGGGCCAGTATGATGGCGACCATAGCCAAGTTGGCATCACCTACGAACCACTTGCGTTGGAAGTCAAACCGGGTAGCCGCTTGTTGCTGGATGACGGACGGGTGGTGCTGGACGTGGTCAATGTGGTCAACATGCGGGTCAATTGCACCGTGGTAGTCGGCGGTGATTTGTCCAACAACAAAGGCATCAACTTGATGGGCGGCGGGCTTTCGGCTCCGGCGTTGACGGAAAAAGATAAAGAAGACATCAAAATCATAGCGACCATCAATGCCGATTTTGTTGCCGTATCTTTTCCGCGTTGTGGCGCCGACCTTGACGAAGCCCGGCGTTTGTTGCGGGCGGAAAGTTGTTTTGCCGGTATCGTGGCTAAAGTCGAACGGGCGGAAGCGATTGTCGGGCCAGTGATGGATGAAATTATCCGCGCTTCCGATGCTGTCATGGTGGCGCGGGGGGATTTAGGTGTTGAAATTGGTGATGCGAATCTGCCGGCCGTACAAAAAAAGTTGATCCAGCGTACCCGCCAATTAAACCGTATCGCCATCACCGCGACCCAAATGATGGAATCGATGATTGAAAACCCGATTCCAACACGGGCGGAAGTGTTTGACGTGGCCAACGCGGTTTACGATGGCACCGATGTCATTATGCTGTCTGCTGAAACGGCCACCGGAAAGCATCCGATCAAAGCTGTCGAAGCTATGCACCGCGTTTGTATTGAAGCGGAAAAGCAACCGGTAGTGCGCGAATCTGACCACCGTATCCACGATCAATTTAAGCGTGATGACGAAGCGATTGCGATGTCGGCGATGTACATGGCCAACCATACCAAAATCAAAGGCATCGTCGCCTTGACAGAATCCGGTTCGACCCCGCTGTGGATGTCCAGGATTAGCTCAGGCATCCCGATTTATGCTTTTAGCGGCCAAGAAAAAACGCTCGGTAAAGTGACTTTGTTCCGAGGCGTGTTCCCGATCTATTTCAAGACGGAAGAAAATCAGGATCATGTCGAAGTGAACCGTAATGTGGTAGCTGAGCTGAGAAAATGGAATATTGCAAAAGACGGCGACAAGTTCATTATCACCAAAGGCGATTTGAATGGCGTCGAAGGCGGGACCAATGCGCTTAAAGTTATCGTAGTAGGTCAAGGCTTAACGCCATAGGATGCGCGTATTCGTTCAAATTTAATGGTGTAAATTGCAGATTTGTTGTCAACTGTAGCTTACCTAAGATAGCCCCCCTTCCACTGGATCGGATTTATCCGTAAAAAAGGCTGCCTTGTGCAGCCTTTGATTTTTTTGCGTTAAAAAACCACATCGCCGCAGTATTAACCAAGCCTAACGAGTCGGTCACAGCGGCGCGCCGCCCGTTGGCGGTGTTGAAGTTAGGTTTTTATCAAGGTTCGGCAGCTTCGTTTAAGCCCTGTGAGCGGTACGCCCCTTGCTGTAACGGTGCTATAGATTTCCCACCCCGATTCTACACAAAATCAATAGTTAGCTATTATTTGATCAAGTTTTTGAGTTAAAATGGCGGGATTTTATGCTGGGTTGGCCTTAAGTTGAAGCCGGATCGCAAGGCTTTCTGAATACTCGAAGCCATACGGTCAGTTGATCTTAAGCATAACCATCAATCCATAACCTTCACCCAATCTGGCTGGCTGCCTGCCTTTAAGCTTTTTACAACCTTCATAGAGTAATAACATGACAGACCTATCGCTTTACAGAAATATCGGCATTTTCGCGCACGTCGATGCCGGTAAAACCACAACTACCGAGCGGATTTTGAAACTCACCGGTAAAATCCATAAGATTGGTGAAGTGCATGATGGTGCGGCCACCACCGATTTTATGGTGCAAGAGCAAGAACGCGGTATCACCATCCAGTCGGCCGCCACCACTTGTTTCTGGAAAGACCACCGCTTTAACATCATCGATACCCCTGGGCACGTTGACTTTACCATCGAAGTGTACCGCTCTTTGAAGGTGTTAGACGGCGGTATCGGCGTATTCTGTGGCTCCGGCGGGGTAGAGCCGCAATCCGAGACCAACTGGCGTTACGCCAACGATTCTAAGGTAGCCCGAGTCATTTACGTCAACAAGTTGGATCGGTTAGGGGCTGATTTTTATCGTGTGGTCAAACAAATTGAAGACGTCTTAGGCGCCGTCCCAGTCGTAATGACGTTGCCCATCGGTCGTGAAGACCAATTTGTCGGCGTAGTTGACCTGTTAACCCGCAAAGCTTGGATATGGGACGATTCCGGTGATCCGTTGAAATACGAGATTAAGGACGTGCCTGCCGATATGGCGGCGGATGTGGAAAAATGGCGTGCGAAATTGATTGACCAAGTCGCCGATCAATATGACGATGTCATGGAAAAATACTTGGAAGGCGAAGAGCCCACCTTGGAAGAAATCAAACGCTGCCTACGCAAAGGCGCTATTAACATGACTTTCTTCCCGACGTTCTGTGGTTCTTCTTTTAAAAACAAAGGCGTGCAATTGGTTTTGGACGGCGTAATTGATTATCTGCCCAACCCGACCGAAGTTAACCCACAGCCAGAAACCGACTTAGAAGGCAACCCTACCGGCGAACACGCTATGGTTGACCCCAGCCGTCCATTGCGGGCATTGGTCTTCAAAATCATGGACGACCGTTTTGGCGCACTGAACTTCATCCGCATCTACTCAGGCCGTTTGAAAAAAGGCGACACCTTGCTGAACACCTTTACGGGCAAAACCGAACGCGTAGGCCGGATGGTGGAAATGCACGCCGATGACCGCTCTGAAATTGAATCGGCGCAAGCGGGAGACATCATTGCGTTGATCGGTTTGAAAAACGTCCAAACCGGACACACCCTGTGTGACCCGGACAAGCCCGCCACTTTGGAGCCAATGGTGTTCCCCGATCCCGTTATTTCGATTGCGATTGCGCCAAAAGACAAGGCCAGCAACGAAAAAATGGGCGTGGCCTTGGGCAAAATGATCCAGGAAGACCCGTCTTTCCGCGTTGAAACCGACGAAGAATCGGGTGAAACCATCATCAAAGGCATGGGTGAGTTGCACTTGGATATCAAAGTGGACATCCTCAAGCGTACCCACGGTGTCGAGGTGAACGTCGGCAAGCCACAAGTGGCCTACCGCGAAACCATCACCAGACGGGTTGAAGACGAATACGTCCACAAAAAACAATCCGGCGGTTCCGGCCAATACGCGAAAATCAATTACATTATCGAGCCAGGCGATCCGGGCACTGGTTTTGTGTTTGTATCCACCGTTACCGGTGGTAACGTGCCACGCGAATTCTGGCCTGCGGTGGAAAAAGGCTTCAAAGCCTGCATCGACAAAGGCGTCTTGGCCGGTTTCCCGTGTTTGGATTTCAAAGTCAACTTGACTGACGGTGCCTTCCACGCAGTGGACTCGTCATCCATCGCGTTTGAAATCGCCGCCCGCGCCGCTTACCGTCAAACTATCCCGAAAGCGGCCCCGCAATTGCTGGAGCCGATCATGAAAGTGGACGTGTTCACGCCGGAAGCCCATGTCGGTGACGTGATCGGTGACTTGAACCGCCGCCGTGGCATGATCAAATCCCAAGACCCTGGCATTACCGGCGTCAGGATTAAGGCAGATGTGCCGCTCAGCGATATGTTCGGTTATATCGGTGATTTGCGTACCATGACTTCTGGTCGCGGGCAGTTTTCGATGGAGTTCTCCCATTACATGCCATGTCCAAAAAACGTGGCCGATGAAGTGATTAAAGAAGTCAACGAACGCAATAAAAACAAGTAAATCAATAAACAATCCGGACAGCCGAAGCCGTCCGGCTTTGTGTTGCCTAAAATCCGCCCTAACGGTCAGGAAACCAATGTTAAGCATTCGAACGGGTTATAATTGCCAATATTTTCTGTATTCAATACATTTTGTTTTCAATAAGTAACACATGGAGGGGCAATGCAGCCATACAAACACATCTTACTGGCGGTAGATTTTTATGACCAAGATCAGGTCGTGGTTTGTCGTGGAAAAGATTTAGCCGACAAATATCAAGCAAAACTGAGCCTGATTCATGTGGTGGACAGTGTGCCTATCACCGACGCGGGTTTTGGCGGCGACATACCCGTTGATCTGGACTTAATGGCTGAATTGACCGCAGCCGTTAAAAAAAGGCTAGTCGATCTAGCCGGACGTTTAGGCGTGGATGATAATGACTGCTGGATTGAGGTGGGCAGCCCGAAATCCGAAATTGTTAGGGTTGCCGAAGAAAATCAAGTCGATTTGATCGTTCTTGGATCGCATGGCCGACATGGATTGGCTTTGTTGCTGGGTTCAACCGCAAACGGTGTGCTGCATCATGCTAAGTGTGATGTCCTTGCCGTGCGTCTATACGAAAAGTAAATATAAAAACCTAAAAATAACAATAAGATAAAACCATGATTGGACATATTGAAAGCTGTGATGATAACAGCCA
>DBNZ01000022.1:0-793 GCA_002299495.1 Methylococcaceae bacterium UBA659 | reverse complement strand
CCGGATGTCCCGCCAGAACCCGGCGATGATGTCAATTTTGAAGTCAGCGAGGGTGCTGCAAAACGGGTTAACTTAGTAGGCGCTTATCTGGAAAAAGCCAAACCCGTCAAATATAAATACTTAGCGGGTGCGTTAGGGTTGTTTTTGGGTTTTGCGGGTGTCCATCGTTTTTATTTAGGCTTTTACAAAATAGGTTTAGCTCAGTTGGTTTTAACGATACTAACCCATGGTTACGGGGTGTTATGGGGATTTATCGAAACGGTGTTAATTTTTGCCGGACATATAAACGAGGATGCTAAGGGAAGGTCTTTGAAGTAATAGATTTTTCTAGCCATTTGTTGACAGGAATGGGTCGGGTAAGCAGGTAAAAAAGGCCGGATAAAACCGGCCTTTTCGTTTTTCTCGGTTGACTAATCAGTGCAACAACCCTTGCAACAAGCCGTTCAGTTTATGCACGAACGCGGCCGGGTCATCTAACTGCCCGCCTTCGGCCAACAGGGCTTGGTCGAACAGGATATGGGTCAGGTCAGAGAAACGGGCGTCGTCTTGCTCGTTCTTCAGCTTAGCGACCAACGCATGCTCTGGGTTGATTTCAAAAATCGGCTTGCTGCCGAAATTCATCGATTGCCCCGCTTCCTTCATGATGCGTTCCATGTTCAAGCTCATGCCGTAAACCTCGGTGACTAAACAGGCAGGAGATGCGGTCAAACGATGGGTCAGGCGAACTTCCTTGACTTTATCGCCCAACACATCCTTGCTCTGCTGCAACACCGATTCATAATCTTTGTTGGCG
>DBNZ01000019.1:4117-6409 GCA_002299495.1 Methylococcaceae bacterium UBA659 | reverse complement strand
CGGCTTGCGCACGCACTCGTGGGACATGGCTGGGATGATTCCGCTTCATGTTTTCCAAGGTCTGGTTTTCTTCAGCTGAAAGGGCGTTTACAAAAAGCATCGTGAATGATAAAAAATCCAAATCCTGGTAATTTAACAGACTTTTTTGTTAAAAGGCTTTTGCACGACTACTTATCTTGACGGCGTAAACATCGAATGAACCTGACCGCCCGAAAAAAACCGAGCCAACCCGATAACGGCAAGCCGGTTATGCCCATCATCTAAATTGAAAACCCTGGCAAGTGATGGACGTAACCGCCAATGGGATTTAAACTTACCCGCTTGAACGGATTGTCAAGACCCCATCACCCCAATCCTTAAGCTATTCGAAAAACCCTGACAAAGAGCGCAACACTATGATCATTAACGGCGTAACCATCGACGCGACCTTTGCGGAAGCCTTTCCCATGAAAGCCACCCGGGCCATCATCACCGCCCAAAATGAAAAATGGGCGCTGATCGCCGCCCAAGCCATGACCGGCTTCGCCACATCGGTCATCGCCTGCGGCTGTGAGGCTGGCATCGAGCGCACCTTAAGCCCAGAGGATACGCCCGACGGACGCCCTGGCGTAGCGGTGTTGATTTTTGCGATGGGCGGAAAAGGGCTGGCCAAACAATTAGAAACCCGCGCCGGACAATGTGTGTTGACCTCGCCCACCTCCGCCCTGTTTGCCGGTATCGACAGTGACATCAAAATCCCGTTGGGCAAAAACCTACGCTATTTTGGTGACGGTTTCCAAATTGCCAAAGTCATCAATAGCCGCCGTTACTGGCGGATTCCAGTCATGGACGGTGAATTCTTGACGGAGGCCACCACCGGACAAGTCAACGCCATCGGCGGCGGCAATTTTTTGGTGTTGGCCGAGTCGCAACCGCAAGCCTTAGCCGCCTGCGAAGCGGCCATAGCCGCCATGAAAAAAGTCCCCAACGTCATCATGCCCTTCCCCGGCGGCGTGGTGCGTTCCGGTTCCAAAGTCGGCTCCAAATACAAAGCCCTGAACGCCTCCACCAATGACGCCTTTTGCCCGACCTTAAAGGGCGTGGCCCAAACTGAACTATCGCCCGAAATCGAATCGGTGATGGAAATCGTCATCGACGGCCTGACCCAGGAAGACATAGACCAAGCCATGCGCGCCGGCATCCAAGCGGCATGCGATTTAGGCGCGGCGGGCGGCATAAAACGCATCAGCGCGGGCAATTACGGCGGCAAATTAGGCCCCCACCACTTTCATCTACAGGAAATCATGGCATGAGCGCATTGACCTTTACCCTAAAATACCGTCCCGACCAGCGCGTCGACATGTCGCCCCTGGTCTGCCAACGCTTAGCGGGCAAAGAACACCCCGAAATCGCCGCCATTGAATTGCAATGCGGGAAACGGAAATTGCCTGTGGATGAGCTGTTCACGCTTTCAGGGTTCGACAGTTCGCAAATCGTCATCAAAAACAGCTTTGACAAACTGGATTTTATCGGCAAGGAACTGGATGGCGGCAATATCACCGTGGCAGGCGATGCCGGGGCCTATCTGGGCATGGGCATGACATCCGGCATTATCAAAGTCAGCGGCGATGCCGGTTTATACGCCGGTTGCGAACTAAAAAAAGGCTATCTGGAAGTGTCCGGAAACGTCGGCGATTTTCTGGGCGGTGCCCTGCCGGGTAATAAAATAGGCATGAAGGGCGGCCTGATTTTGGTCAAAGGCAATGCCGGCGAACGGGTCGGCGACCATTTACGGCGCGGAGTGATTTTAATCGAAGGCAATGCCGGCGATTACTGTGGTTCAAGGATGATTGCCGGCACCATTGCCGTGATGGGGCAAACCGGCCGGTTTTTGGGCTATGCCATGCGCCGAGGCACCTTGTTGCTTTGGCAGACGCCACAGTTATCGGCCACCTTCAATGACTGTGGTCACCACACGCTGGCTTTTTTGCCGATGCTGTTCAACAGCTTTAAATCACTGGACTCACGTTTTGCCGATAGCGCAACCGCATTTAACCGGGTGCGGCGTTTTGCCGGGGATATGGCGGAACTTGGGCGGGGTGAAATTTTAGTCAAATGCACATCTTCTTCTTAATGAAAGTTTCTGTAAATCCTAGCCCCCCCCCCTCCTGAAAATAACGAGAGCCGTTGGACAGGCTCCTAGCTAACTTTCAATTCCACTAAAATATTTGGCTTGTCCCGTTTTTTAAACAATAGCGCTCGAATCATTAGTAGTGCCTAAGTTCTAAATGACGCAGCCCAATGTAACATCCC
>DBNZ01000019.1:0-3805 GCA_002299495.1 Methylococcaceae bacterium UBA659 | reverse complement strand
GTTGGATTCCGGCACAAATCTGTCTGGAACAGATTTGCATTAACCCTCAGTGCATCAGGCAGGATAGCCTGATGTGAATCCCTGCCGG
This sequence comes from Methylococcaceae bacterium UBA659, assembly GCA_002299495.1. GTDB lineage: Bacteria > Pseudomonadota > Gammaproteobacteria > Methylococcales > Methylomonadaceae > Methylovulum. Next base: position 3,717 of record DBNZ01000019.1, on the reverse strand, counting down.
AATGACAATACCAAACGTATCATTTCATCTTTTTCCACTACTGAATCATTTTTAACCGTGCAAGACGGCCAAAATGATTCGAAATGACGTAGGGTTGTCGTGCCCCCCCCAACCAACTGATACTCATCTAGGCCACGCAATTTTTCCCTTCAACCCCCGTTCCAATTCAGTTAATTCCACTTTGCAAAGCACCTCCCAAAAAAGCCCCACTTCACCACTGGAAACGACATCTTATCCTTCTTGATTAATTTTAACCGACTGTTAACCGCTTAGCGTCACTTAGGGTTCACTATTTTTATATCTTTTTATCAGATATTTTTATCTTTTTATATCGTTTTCAAGTATTAAAAATAGGGGTTATGTTATTGACCGTGTCGCACAAAACAGACATGCGGGCATTATGCTTACCTAAACAAGATAAATTCAGCCATCTCTATCGAAAAACCAATTATGCGGATAAAGACAAAGCATTTCTTACGCTTAACAAATTCAATCAACCCGCACACCAAGGCCGACTTATGGACAATTCAGAACAGCATAGGGAAATAACCGCACGAGTGTTGGCAATCCTAAAAAGCTTGCGATTTGGCTCGATTGAAATCGTGGTGCATGACGGGCGGGTGGTGCAGATAGACAAGCACGAAAAATACCGCCTAAACACCCCATGCACGGCAACTGATTTTCCACCGGACATCCGGCGATAGCTCTTTCTATTTATTGTTCACGTTGACTGACCGGAGCACCGGAAGCAATGGAAAAATACCAAAAGGGACAAGATATGCTTAATCTTAATAAAAGTGCAACACCGACCTACCCGCTGTTAGGGTTGCTGCTAACCCTACCGGACTTGGCAGGGGCTGAGGATTATTACGTCAAATCCAAAGGCTACCGGGTGGAGCCGTTGCCAGACCCGCCCGCGTATGTACGCAACCTAAGCCGCACTCAATTTGAACAGTTCCGCGATGTCGACTGGCTAGACGTGGGCCTGGATTTCAGGACCCGTTACGAATACCGGGAGAACGACCTAAGGCCCTGGACTGACACTTCGTCCGGTGCTCCCGTGACCCGTTACCGTGACCGCCCCGACAATCTCTGGCTACTGCGTACCCGCGCTTACCTGGGTGTCAAGGACATCCTCGACCCATTGCGCTTTGCCGTCGAGATGGAGGATGCCCGTAGCTACAACGGCTTGTACGAGCGTTCGGATGCCGATGTCAACGAATTTGAGCTGATCCAAGGCTATGCCGAGCTCTATTTCAACCATGCCCTGGGTCATAACCGGCCTATCAGCCTGCGTGCCGGGCGGATGCACTTTGAACAATTGGACCGGCGTCTGATCGGCAACAACGAGTTCCGCAACACCACCAACAACTTTGAAGGTTTCCGGCTGCATTTCGGCAAAAAGCAAAACACCTGGGATTTTGACACCTTCGCCTTGCAGCCGGTGAAACGGCTGAAATATGAGTTTGACCGGCCTGAGGAAAAGACCTGGTTTTATGGCGGCATCCTCAGCCTGCGCCGCTGGTCGGACATTGTCACCATACAACCTTACTTTTTGGGCCGTTCGGTGGATGGCGAGCCGTTTAACCCGGTGGCGGCCGACCGCGTCAACGACCGTAATGTGCTCGCCCCTGGACTCAGGGTTTACAGTGTAATCCCCAATAGCGGCTTTGATTTCGCCGCCAACATCAATAAACAGTTCGGCGACTCTGGCATTACTCGCACGATAGACGGCCAACTCGTGCAAGTCATGGGCAATCACGCTGCCTTGGCCTACTCGTTGGAACTGGGCTACAGCTTCGACCAGGACTGGAAACCGAGGTTGAGCGGTTACTACGGCTTTGGCACCGGCGACCGTGATCCCAATGAGCCGTTGCGCCGTGATGAATTTACAGGTGTGACAATGTCGACAAACTTCCTTAAGAAAACTCTGAACAAGTTGATTCCGTTCAGGGTTCGACAAGCTCACCACGAACGGAATCAACTACTTGCCGTTCGTCCTGAGCCTGTCGAAGGACTTAATCAGAGCTTCCTTAAATCTACCCCCCATCCAAGCCTTGTTGGGCTACTGGCGATCGGCTTATTCTTTGCGGCGGGTAACGGAGTTCTCGCCGCGGAAAAGAAAAAATACAGAAGACCGCCGTTTAGCGTGTTTTCCAGCCAAATGCCCGATGCCTTGCTGGATTTTGACGTACATGAAAAACCGGTCTGGAACCTGCACGACGCGCTAGACTTGCCGCAATGGTTGTCGCTATCGGTAGAGCAGCGCACCCGCTATGAAACCATGGATGGCCAATTTAGGGCGGGTAGCGTAGGCGGCGACCAGCAAATCGCATTGCAGACGGGCGCTTGGCTGCAAGCCAGCTTAGGCGCGTTCCGGCTGGGCGGGGAATTTCTGGACGCCCGCGCCGTGGGCGCAGACTCAGGTTCCTGGATCAACAACACCCATGCCAATACCGCCGATTTTCTCCAAGGTTATCTGGCTTGGGCCGACCCAGACTTACTCCACAGCGGCATCGGCGCCGAAGTTATAGCCGGCCGGCAAACCTTGAATTTCGGCAGCCGCCGGTTGGCGGCCAGGAACGCATTCCGCAACACCATAAACAGCTTCACCGGCGGGCGCTTGCGTTTGTTGGATGACGACCGTTGGCAATTGAACGCCTTCGTCACCATGCCGTTGCAACGGCTGCCGACCGCCACCGACGACATCCTTAACGACGTCCACGAATTCGACGAAGCCGCCACCCATACCTTGTTTTCCGGCGCTTTTTTGGAATGGTATGAACTCCCCTTAGGTATCAACGCCGAAGTTTACCTGTACCATCTTGATGAAGGCGACGCTGCCGACAACCCCACCCGCAACCGCCGCTATTTCACGCCCGGCCTGCGTTTATATCTGCTGCCGGCCACCGGCGAAGCCGACTTTCAATGGGAAACCATTGGCCAATTCGGCACTGTGCGGGCCAGCGCCGCCGCCACCGACAGCCGCGACTTAACCCATAAAGCTTGGTTTCAACATATCAATGCCGGTTACAGCTTCGATGCGCCGTGGTCGCCGCGCCTAGCGCTGAAATACGATTACGCCAGCGGCGACGAAAACCCCGATGACCATAACAGTGGCCGGTTCGACACCCTCTACGGTGCCCGCCGTTTCGATTACGGACCCACCGGCATGTACGGCGCCTTCGCTCGTAGCAACATCAATGCACCCGGCTACGTTATCCAAGTAGCGCCACGCCCCGGTGTGCAAGTCGTACTGAACCACCAAGCGTTTTGGCTGGCTTCCGACACCGACAGCTGGACCACGGCGGACTTACGCGACCGAACCGGCGCAACCGATAATTTTATCGGCCATCAAACGGACCTCTCGCTGCGTTGGGACATCAACAGCAGCCTGAATGTTGAAACCGGCTGGACGCGCTTGTTCAAAGGCGAGTTTGCCCAGCAAGCGGCATTGGCACCTGACCCTACGGACATTGATTATTTTTATGTAGGGAGCATGCTGCGCTTTTAATCAAAAACCGCAGTGCCCAACCTTAAGTTGGCCTGTACCCCCATCGCAGCCTAACGCCTTATTTTTTGGAGCTACACCGTGTCACACCCTAAACACATCCTGCTGGTTTTATTGCTGTTAACGTTGACCCCGCGCACCGAAGCCGCCACCACCCTGGTCGCGGTGGCCGCCAACTTCACCAAGCCGATGACCGAAATCGCCGC
>DBNZ01000062.1 GCA_002299495.1 Methylococcaceae bacterium UBA659 | reverse complement strand
AACGGCGACCGAGAGCACCAACAGTAGGCGCTTCACGCGACGCAGGAGCAGTTGCCGAGAGCTTGCCTGCGGACTTAATCAGAGCTTCCTTAGCGGCCAGCCCTGTCTATGCCGCCACTATTAATGTCGACGGCGTCAATTGCACACTCGCCAATGCCATAGCGAAAAAACCTTATCAGTGCACACGGAACAAGGTGCGGGTGATGCCGTGCAATTTGCCTGTTTCTTGCCGTTGGCCGCCCAACGTTGCCGAAAATTGTGGTTGCTTTGCTCGGATGAGTTGCGCCCTTTGTTGGCAAATACAGACGGCGTGGCGGAAACCCGTGTTCCGGCTTCGCTGGTCAGGGACAGCTTTGATTATTTCTGTCCGTTACTCAGCTTGCCCCATGTGTTGAGTGGGCGGAACTGATGGGGCGGATTGTTTCGATGCTGAAGGTTCTGCATTGATGCGGCAGCATGTTGGTATTATTTTCTTACCAACCAACGCAATTAGGCTTAAGATTGCAGCGTTGGTTTGCAACCAAAGGAGGAACAGCCCATGCCCTGGCAAATGCTCAGACCAGCGTTACCCGCTGGGTTAACTAAACCCTCACAGGCCAGGCATGATTTAGTGAGTTGGGTGTTCTTGCGCGGTTTGTGATTGATTTATTTGGCCGCTTTTGCCTCGATGACCGGGAAAATCCAGGGTTTTATCGGCGAAAACGGCATACTTCAGAGAGTTTGGAACATGCCGTGATACGCGGGGGAGGAAGGCAGTATGTGCAGGGTTAAAAGAAAACGGTGGGTGCTGTTTTTGGTATTATTCATCTTTGCCATGACCGCTCAATGGCCAGCCCTGCAACCGGCGGTTGCAGGGCTGGCGGTTCCGGCCCGGGTGGTTGTGCAATTGGATATCGACGGCGCCGTCGGCCCTGCAACCAGCGAGTACATTAGCCGTAACTTTGACCAGGCCGTGGCGGACGGGGCGAAGATGATTATTTTGCGCCTCGATACGCCAGGCGGCCTAGACACCTCGATGCGCGAAATAATCAAGAAAATCATCGCCTCGCCCCTGCCGGTCATTGGCTATGTCGCACCTAGCGGTGCCCGTGCCGCCAGCGCCGGAACCTTCATTCTTTATGCCTGCCATGTTGCGGCGATGGCACCTGCCACCAATCTAGGCGCGGCAACCCCGGTGCAATTGGTTCCTTTGCCCGACCCAGCGGGTCAGGAAGACGACAAAAAACCCGTGCAGCCAGGCAACGCCATGACAGAAAAGGTCATCAATGACGCCGTGGCCTATATCCGTGGCCTGGCCACGATGCGCGGCAGGAATGCACAATGGGCCGAGCAAGCGGTGCGGGAGGCGGCCAGCTTGCCAGCAGAGGAAGCCCTGCAACAGCATGTCATCGATTTGTTGGCTAACGATAACGCCGATTTGCTCAACCAACTCGATGGCCGTAAAGTCAATGTGTTAGGGCAAGAAATGGTGTTGCAAACGGCCGGTGCGGTGATCGAATATGTCGCGCCGGATTGGCGTAGTCAGTTGTTGGGGGTGATTTCCAATCCCAATATCGCCTATATCCTTTTGCTGGTCGGTTTGTACGGCATCGCGATGGAGTTTTCCAATCCGGGTGGCGTGGTGCCGGGCACTGTAGGGGTGATTTGCCTGCTGTTGGCGTTGTATTCATTCCAATGGTTGCCGGTCAATTATGCCGGTATCGCCCTGATTGTGTTGGGTATGGGCTTGATGGCGTCCGAGGCCTTCGCGCCTAGCTTCGGCATTCTCGGTATCGTAGGCATAGGTGCGTTTGTGTTCGGGTCGGTGGTGTTGATCGATGCCGAAGCGCCCGGTTACGGCATCAACATAGGGTTGATTGGCGGCTTTGCGTTCAGTAGCGCGGCATTTTTCATTTTCGCCCTAAGCATGCTGTTGCAGTCGCGGCGCAGGCCGGTGGTCAGCGGCTTCGAGGAAATGCTGGGCGATATGGGTGAAGCAATGGACGATTTTGCCGAAACCGGCCTGGTTCGAGTCCATGGCGAAACCTGGCGGGCGCACACCGACCAACCTTTGCATAAAAACGATAAAGTTAGAATTATTGCCCTTGAGGGCTTATGCCTGAGAGTCACCCCTTATCAACATCAACCAGAGGAGAAGCCATCGTGTTAAGTATAAGTAATTTTTTGGCCGTTTTCGGCAGCTTGATTTTTTTATTGATGGTCAGCGCCATCAGGATTCTTCGTGAATACGAACGCGGCGTCATTTTTATGCTCGGGCGTTTCGATGGAGTCAAAGGCCCCGGTTTTATTTTTGTGATCCCTGGCATCCAGCAAATGGTGCGGGTTGATTTACGCACGGTGGTGATGGATGTCCCGACCCAAGACGTGATTTCCCGTGACAACGTCTCGGCCAAGGTCAATGCGGTGGTGTATTTTCGGGTCATCGATCCGGGCAAAGCCATTATCCAGGTGGAAAATTTTTTCGATGCCACCAGCCAGTTGGCGCAAACCACCCTGCGCTCGGTGCTAGGACAGCATGAGCTGGATGAAATGTTGGCTGAGCGTGACCGTCTGAACCTTGATATCCAAAACATCCTTGACCAGCAAACCGACGCCTGGGGCATCAAAGTTTCGTTGGTGGAAATCAAACAGGTGGAGTTGGACGACAACATGGTGCGGGCCATTGCCAAACAAGCGGAGGCCGAACGGGTGCGGCGCGCAAAAGTTATCCATGCGGAAGGCGAAATGCAGGCTGCCGAAAAATTATTGGCCGCAGCGGCCACCCTGTCGGGACAACCGCAGGCGATCCAGCTACGGTATTTGCAAACGCTGACCGAAATTGCCGGTGACAAGTCTTCGACCATCGTGTTTCCATTGCCGATTGATTGGTTCAAAAAGTAGCCGACTGCGACAGAGCGCCGCTACGGGTTTTAGTTGCAATCAGAACGGGTAGTCATAATCCAGCAATAACGGCGCGTGGTCGGAAAACCGCTGGTCTTTGTAGATGGATGTGGTTTTGATTTTGTCTTTAAGCGACGCGGTGACGATTTGGTAATCAATCCGCCAACCGACATTGTTTGCCCAGGCTTGGCTGCGGTTTGACCACCAAGTGTATTGCCCGGGTTCTTGATTGACCAAGCGGAACGCGTCCAGCCAAAGCCCGGTTTCTAGCAATTGGCTAAGCCAGGCTCGTTCTTCCGGCAAAAAGCCGGAATTTTTTTGGTTGCTGCGCCAGTTTTTCAGGTCAATTTCTTTATGGGCGATGTTCCAGTCGCCCGCTATGACGATGTCGCGGCCTTCGTCCGCCCGTTGCATCAGGTAAGGCAATAGCCGGTCCATGGCGGCAAATTTGATGGCCTGGCGTTCCTCTCCGGAAGTGCCGGACGGCAGATAGAGGGAAATGACGCTTAATGGCCCAAACCGGGCTTCGATAAAACGGCCTTCGGCATCGAAGTCCGGCCAGCCGATGCCGCTGATGATGTCATCGGGCGGTTTTTTGCAATATAGCGCGACGCCGCTATAGCCTTTTTTTTCGGCATCGTGATAAAAGCAATGGTAGCCTTGCGGGCAAAAAACATCGGTGTCGAGTTGGTGAAGCTGGGCTTTGGTTTCCTGGATGCAAACGACTTCGGCGTTTTGCTGGGGCAACCAAGCGAAAAAGCCTTTGCGTTCCGCCGAACGTATGCCGTTGGCATTTAAGGTAATGATACGCATCAAATTTTCATTGCGGATTTATTATGGAGGCCGTATTATAAGCGGCTTTTTCAAACAATCCATGTCCCGTTTACGGGCGTTTACGGGAAATAGGCGTAGCTATGAAACCTGAAATTCATCCTAACTATAAACAAATCACCGTAACCTGCGGTTGCGGCAATACTTTTATAACCGGTTCTGTATTAGCTAAGGATTTGCAAATCGAAGTCTGTTCCGCTTGCCATCCTTTCTATACCGGTAAACAGCGCGTTGTCGATACTGCGGGCCGGGTCGATAAGTTCCGCAAGAAATACGGCAAATAAAATTCCGCCCACGCTAGGCGGGCGCAATTCACGCGCCTGCTTGCGGTTTTTTCCCCAACAGCAAAAGTGCCGCCGCCGCACCTACGGCTACGCATAAAACCAGCAATCCTAGGTTTGATCGATTCCAATCAATCGGGTAGATGTCCGCCTTAACCGGTGCACTAATGCCCGGAATGCTGGGCAAATCGCCATCTCCGCCGCCTACTTTTAATTGCGCTTTCATGCCTTTTTCGGAGTGTTGCGGCAGTTCGCAATGCACCAGATACGTCTTTTTCTGGCTGGGCACGATCAGCGAAGCCTGTAGTTTGCCTTTGCCGTACAGCTCTAAATGGAACATGCCGTCCGGGTACAAATAACCGGGCAAGCCGTGGATCATCAATTGATGGCGGATTTGGTCGTCGTTGATGAAGGTGATGTTGATTTTGGCGCAGGGTTTGACATCCCATTGCTGTTGGTCGAACGCAAACATTTTGCCGTTGAATTTCTTTGCGTATTGGTGGCCGGCGTAGATCACTAAGTCCACGTCTTCGGAAATTTTTTCACAATCGCGGGGCAGGGTTTCGCTGTTAGCGTTCATGACCATGCCGTATTCGTCCATGATCATGCCGCCGTGCCCGCCGTTATGGCCGGGGTAGGCATTGGCGATGAGCGGGCAAATCCACAAAATAAAAATGACTGGGCCGTAAAATTTCATGGTTATTCCTTATCGAGCCGGGTTGATGGTGTGTGCATCAGCACCCAAACCAATATTCCTATCAAGCCGCCGCTGGCCAATCCAAATATAATCAATTGCAGATAGTTTGGCGTAATCATGCCGGCATCACCCAACAACTGGGCAAAATCACCCCGCTGCCAAACGGGGGTTTTTTTGGCGTAGTAATCCTTGTTAAACACCTGCGCGAACAGCTCATCGTGCATTTTCGGCATACCGAGTTCGTCCAGCAACGGCCGGTAAGCCAGGATCGCCATGTTGCCGCCCGGCTCCATGCCGTCGGTGGTGGCACCGGTGGGGACGTGGTCGTGGAACATCCACAAGCCTGGGCCATAGCTGTGCAAACCGTCGTTTTGGGTTTTTAGGCTCAAATCCAGCCGTTGCGCGGGGGCTAGGTCGAACACGTCGCGGGTGATTTGCTGCCCGGGGTTAAGGTCAACCCCGTCCATGCCGGTGATGGTCGCCTTGTGGCCGTGGATATGCAAGGCCAACGCCGAGCGCTGCATATTGGCGACACGCAATTTGATGTTTTCGTTATCGTTGACGACTACCAGGCTGTCGCGCAGGGTGTATGGGAAGGCGCGCCCGTTCAGCAAATAATAATTTTCAAACGACTCGGTTATGTTGTAGACGCGGGTCATACGTTCGGCGACTAGGCGCGGGTCGTTGGCTTGCTGGACGATTTGTGACAAGCGTTTGTCCAGAGATTGGTAAAACAAATCGTATTCTTGGGCGTAGTTTTTGCTGACCGCCACCGACGGATGCCGTACCTGCCCCGCGCCGATATTGATGGTTTGCAGCCAATTGTTGGGTTGGTTTTCTTCCACGACCAGCATTCCCGCCATGCCCATCATCAAGTGTTGGGCGGTTTGCACATGGCAATGGTACAACATGGTGCCGGCGTGCCGGGGCTTAAATTCATAGGTATGGCTGCTGCCGGGATAAACCGCGTGTTCCTCGACACCGTCGTTATCGTGTCCGTCCGCTGTCATGAACGGATGGTCGACACCGTGCAAATGGATGGTGTGCGGCAGGTAATGGGTGTTTTCCAGCGTGATACGGATTTCATCGCCTTGCTCGACCCGGATCGTCGGCGACGGTGCGCGCAGAATCGGGTTGGCGACCTTGGAATTGAAATTCTTCACGCCCATGCCGCGCGATTTCGGCGCAAACGTCCACATTGCCGGTTGCAGGCCAGGGGCGATGTCGTAGGTGTTCATCAAAAAGTCGCCGTCCGGACTAAAACCGTTCAGCTCGACCACCTCCAGTTTCAGGTAGACGATGTCCGGGTCGCCGTCGTGGTCCTTATCGTTGCCGATAACCAGCGCATCCTGCGCTAAATCGGTCCGCATCAGCGTGGCCATCGATATGTTATTCGTGCCTTTCACCGCCGCCGCGACTTCATACGGGTTGTCCGGTTGGCATTGGGGCGAAGCGACGATGCTGACGCCTTCAATCTCCTGAGCCGGCCTCCATTCGGGGTGTTCGTCAGGGCAGGGCGGCTCGGCGCTGAGTTCGGTGCTGGCCGTTTGCCGGGTGACGGTGGCGGGCGGGTCGACGCCCGCTGGTGCGGATAGGCCTTGATGCCAGAAAATAATGACGGCGAGTAGGGCGGAGGTAATTAAGGCTAGAAGCAAGAAAAGGTATTTCGATGGCATGTGTGGGAAAGTAAAACTGATTTTCTGGTGTTTAGTGGCTTAAATAAGGACGGGTTTAGCGGTAATAGCTTAAACCTAATTTGGCATTTGCCTCTTTTTTTGTAACCACTCAGTCCCATCTTGAAAAGTATAAAACCTCAAGTGCCGTATAGGCGCTGATTTCATGGCCTGCCGCAACATGACCCCTATGGGTGGCGGCGATACGGGCGTATTCAAAGACATTGAATTCGCCATCTGTTAAAACCAATGCGTCGGCCAAATCTTGGTAGTTGGCGGGTTCTTTTCGGTCCACCCGACGATGCGGCAAGCCGAAATGGTGGGCGATGGCTTGTGCAACTTGTGCATCTGGTGAAGTTTCAGCGCCCGAAACCGTGGTTGACACCGGAATTTCCGCCAATAAAAACCCTAAACCGCATAACCTCGAGGCTAAATGGTTCTGCTCAACCCATCACCACCGCCTGCCGTTTTGCCCCCCAAGCACCTGGCTTGGCCGCAAAAACCCCGGCGCAACGTTCGCCGCAAAAACGGCAACAGCCTTCGGCATCCAGGTTCCATTCCGATAAACGGTACCAATCCCGCCCGATCAGCAATTGCCCGCAATGGTGGCAATAGGTGCTGTCCGCTTGTTTATTATGGACATTGCCGACATAAGCATAGCGGACACCATTTTTTAAGGCGATTTCCCTTGCCTTTAGCAAAGACGAAAGCGGTGTCGGCGGCCTATCCCGCATTTTCCAATCAGGGTGGAAGGCCGAGAAGTGCATCGGCACGTCAGCGCCTAAGTTCTCCACCACCCATTGGGTCATGGTTTCCCATTCGGCTTCCGAATCGTTTTCCCCTGGGATGATTAAGGTGGTCAGCTCCAGCCAAACCGAGGTTTCCCGTTTTAGATACAACAGGGTTTCTAACACCGGTTGTAAATGGCTGCCGGTGATGTCATGGTAAAACCGTTCGGAAAAGGCTTTGAGGTCGATGTTGGCGGCGTCCATCCATTGGTAAAACTCCGCACGCGGTTCCGCACAAACATAGCCGGCCGACACCGCCACCGATTTGATGCCTAAGCTTCGGCAAGCTTTTGCCGCGTCTATCGCGTATTCATGGAAAATGACCGGGTCATTGTAGGTATAGGCGACGCTGGCGCAACCGTATTCCTGCGCGGCCTTAGCGATGGCCTCGGGGGATGCCGTACTCATTAAGGTGTCCATTTCCCTGGATTTGCTGATGTCCCAGTTTTGGCAAAACTTACAGGCCAAATTACAGCCCGCCGTGCCGAACGAAAACACCGGCGTACCCGGCAAAAAATGGTTGAGCGGTTTCTTTTCAATGGGGTCTATGGCAAAACCGCTGGAGCGGCCATAACTGGTCATGACAATCTGGTGGTCAAGGTTTTGCCTAACAAAACACAAACCGCGCTGGCCTTTATGCAGTTTGCAAAACCGCGGGCATAGGTCGCATTGGATGCGGCCATCGCCTAAGCTATGCCAATAGCGGGTGGTTACGGTATCGGGGGTAATAAACGTGGTCATGTTGGGTCTCCTTGAAAGACGGGGTTGCCCCCGGTATTGCTAGCCCCGGTTAGACGGGAAGGCTAACTTTTTTTGTTGTTCATCGGCATCCACAGCTTCAAACTTGCGGTAAACTTGAACCAAGCTTCAGAAAAAGTAAAGGGATCCATTAACCCACAAATGAGTGGGCGGTTCTTTTTCCGGAACTTCATCTAAGGGAACTATCAGTAAAAATTTATGGACTAATGCTCTGTTAATGAGCCAGCTTCCAAAAATTCCAATTCTATTCATTGTAACCTGCCCCACTAGCCACCGACCCGCCGGGTCAGACAAGAATTCAGAGCAACGCCTGAAACATCGTTTTTCCAGCCCCCTCTGCCGTTTTTAACAAATTTGCAACCTTGGGTTTTGCTGATCGCCGCACTTTTTAGGCATCAACCCTCTTTCCCGGATTGTCCGGGCACCTCCGCTATAACCCACAAGATTTATCATTTTATTTTAGAGCCATTAATGTCACATCAAATCACCTATCCCGAATTGTTTGCACCCACCGAATTCCCTAACCTCCAGCTAACCCGCGAAGAATTAATCCAGGCTGTGGCGAAATACGCCCAGCCTAGTTACCAAAAAGCCTTCTGGCAACTTTCGAACACTTTCGTCCCATACCTTGGCCTTTGGGCTTTGATGGGCTATTTAGTATTGCAAGGTTACCCCTATTGGATCACATTGCTCTTAGCGATACCTGCCGGTTGCCTATTGGTTCGGGTTTTTATCTTTTTCCACGACTGTACCCACGGTGCCTTTTTTCCATCAAGGAAAGCGAACAAAATCCTAGGCTATATTGCCGGAACCTTGGTTTTTACCCCGTTTGAAGACTGGCAACGCTCCCATGTCATCCATCATTCCGCCTCCGGCAACCTGGACCGCCGGGGCACAGGCGACATTTGGACGTTAACGGTTGCAGAGTATGTCAAGGCACCTAGGCTCAAGCGGATAATCTACCGTCTGTTCCGCAACCCTTTGGTGTTATTCAGTATTATCCCGTTATTTTTGTTTGTGGTTATCAACCGGTTTCCGAGTCCGGGCACGGGCAAACGCGAACACCGCAGTGTTATCATCACCAATGCCGCCATTGCCGGTATCGCCCTAACCTTGGGCCTAACCCTAGGTTTCCAGAACTACCTATGGATACAGTTGCCGGTTTTATGGATAGCCGCCAGCATCGGCATGTGGATGTTTTATGTGCAACATCAATACGAAGATGTCTATTGGTCACGGAATGAAGACTGGGACTTGACCCGCTCGGGTTTGGAAGGCAGCTCGTACTACAAATTGCCCAAAGTGTTGCAATGGCTGGTCGGCAATATCGGCCTGCATCATATCCATCATGTCAGGGCCAACATACCCAATTACAATTTGCAACGCTGCCACAACGAAGTGCCCGCCTTGCAGGCAGTTGAACCGTTGACTATCCGTAAAAGCTTCAAATCCCTTTGGCTGAATTTATGGGATGAACAACGCAAAAAGCTGGTTAGCTTCCGCTCCATTCGAAGCCTACCCCGAGCCAAAAAACCAAATTAAGATTAACGAATGTTAGTTTTCATCATTCGTCAACTGTTTTTCAGTTGACGAAACCTTAACCTATGGTAGCTTACTGACCCTCAACGACTATTTCTGGTTTCCGGCCACTCTTCATAAACACCAAAGGAGCAAGCCAATGGACAGACAACCTGCCGTGGCCGGGCTATTCTACCCGGCCAACCCAAAGCAATTACGCCTCATGCTGGATGATTTCTTGCGTGACGCCGAAACTGAAGCCAAGCCACCCAAAGCCATCATCGCCCCCCATGCCGGTTATGTCTATTCCGGGCCGGTTGCCGCTTCCGCCTATGCCCGGTTAAAGCCAGCCCATGCCACGATTACCCGCGTGGTGCTGATGGGGCCATCGCATCGGGTCGGTTTCAAGGGCTTGGCGGTAAGCGGAGCCGATACCTTCAGCACGCCGCTAGGGCCCATAGAAATTGACCAGGAAGCGGTAGGCAAAGTGTGCAAATTGCCTTTCGTCGACTATTTGGAAGCGGCGCACCGTCATGAACACAGCCTGGAGGTGCATTTACCGTTTTTACAAAGGGTTCTGGATCATTTTACACTGGTGCCGGTAGTCGCCGGGGATGCCTCGCCGGCGCAAGTCGGGCAAGTTTTAGCTTGCCTTTGGGGCGGGCCTGAAACGTTAATTGTGATTAGTTCCGATTTAAGCCATTACCACGATTACTTCACGGCGAAAAAACTGGATCAAGCCACCACTACGCTTATTGAACAATTAGACTATGAAAAGATCAGCACCGATGCCGCCTGCGGTAAAGTGCCGGTCAGTGGATTGTTAAAGTTGGCAAGGGATAAAGGCTTGTCCATCAAAACCGTGGACTTACGCAATTCGGGCGATACCGCAGGCGATCAAAGCAGGGTGGTCGGTTATGGCGCTTACGTCATTGAATGACGCACAAAAACAGCAATTGTTGGCGGTGGCAAAACAAGCCATAGAACACGGTTTGGCAACGGGGCGGCCTTTACCCATTAATCTTGCAGATTACCCATCGGAATTACAGGAACGCCGAGCCACCTTTGTCACATTACACAAGAACAGGCAATTGCGCGGCTGCATCGGCAAACTGGAAGCACGCAAACCGCTGGTGGTGGACATTGCCGAAAACGCCTATTCCGCAGCTTTCCATGACCCCCGTTTCCTGCCTCTGGAAAGAGCGGAATTGACCGACCTAAACATCCATTTGTCCATACTTTCCCCCGCCGAACCGATGACGTTTAGCTCCGAACAAGATTTGCTCAAGCAACTAAAACCGGGCGTTGACGGGCTAATCTTGACAGCAGGCCACCGGCGCGGCACGTTCTTACCGTCAGTTTGGGAACAACTACCCGAACCCGGGCAGTTTTTAAGGCATTTAAAGCAGAAATCGGGGCTGCCCGCCGATTATTGGTCAGACCAAGTTAAGGTTTATCGGTACTGGGCGGAGTCTGTCTGCTAAGGAAGCTCTGATGCTCCTGCGTCGCCTAAAGCGCGTACTGTGGGTGCTCTCGGTCGCCGTTCCAGAC
>DBNZ01000102.1 GCA_002299495.1 Methylococcaceae bacterium UBA659 | reverse complement strand
AGCGGTGAGTGAAACCCTACGGCCCTGTCAGCTATGGAGAGCGGGGGTCGTAATTTGGTTTGCCTAGAACAACAATGTATTTCAAGAAGTTGAATGACCTTGGCAAATCCAGTGGATTTAACGTGAACCAACACAAAGCCACTAGATATAGCGGAAAACCTCCATGCTGAAATACTTATCTTGTGAAAAAAATTAGTTTCTGCGTAACATCAGATTGACTTATGAAACCATTGCCAGCCCACTACCCGGCACGGGCGCTAAGCGATGGTGGGTATAAAAACTGCCCGTGACCCTTTAATCCATGCTGATATTGAGCCTTGGGGTAGGCCGTTCCTTTTTTACTATGCCTTATTTTTTCAATCACTTAATTTAATTTCATATGAAACCACAGTTGTTAGTGGCTGCTGTCCAGCAACCTTGTAACGCGGATCGGAAAACCAATTTGGATTATTCCATTGCCAAAATTCATGAAGCCGCTGCGGGTAAAGCGGATTTGGTGGTGTTGCCAGAATTACACCTAGGGCCTTATTTTTGCCAAAATGAAGACTTCCAGCATTTTGCACTGTCCCAGCCGATTCCAGGGCCTAGCACTGAGTTATTGTCTGCCGCCGCTAAGCAAGCTGGCGTGGTGGTGGTGGCAACGATTTTTGAGCGAAGGGCACCGGGGCTTTATCACAACACGGCCGTGGTTTTTGACAAGGACGGCGGCATTGCCGGTAAATACCGGAAAATGCATATCCCGGATGATCCGGGTTTTTACGAAAAATATTATTTCACCCCTGGTGACCTAGGCTTTAAGCCGGTCAACACGTCGATAGGCAAATTAGGCGTGCTGATTTGTTGGGATCAATGGTTCCCCGAAGCCGCCCGGTTGATGGCTTTGTCAGGCGCGGATATGTTGATTTATCCCACCGCCATTGGCTGGGATCCGCAAGACGGCGAAGACGAGCAACAACGTCAGTTGGAAGCTTGGGTGACCTGCCAACGCGCCCATGCGGTCGCTAATGGCATTCCCGTGATAGCTTGTAACCGGGTCGGTTTTGAACAAGCCCCCGATTCGGATAAGGGCATCCAGTTTTGGGGCAACAGTTTTATCGCAGGTCCCCAAGGCGAAATCATTTGCCGCGCCAATGCTGTTGACGACACCTGGTTAAGTGCTCCATTGGATCTAGCAAGAAGTGAACGGGTACGGCAAATTTGGCCGTTTTTGCGGGACCGCAGGATTGATGAATATGGCGGTTTATGCAGACGTTTTATTGATGCCGATTAGGCGAGGCGCGTTTTATGTCTTCCGCATGGCTTGCGCTGCGGGTTGACTGGCTTAAGGATTCAACTAGATTAATAGTTTCCCACTTGATTTTTGAGGCACCATCCATGTTTACCCCGCTTACCAGCGTTATTGTCCCGGCCAAATCGTCACATACCCACTCCATCATCTGGTTGCATGGTTTAGGTGCGGATGGTCATGATTTTGAAGGCATTGTCAGTGATCTGGAACTGTCCGTCGCCGACCATATCCGCTTTGTTTTCCCCCATGCCCCAGTCCGGCCTGTGACCGTGAATGGCGGTGTGGCGATGCGGGCTTGGTATGACATTGTTGAGATGTCGCTAGAGCGCCAACCCGATCTGCCTGCTATCCGTGAATCAACCCGGAGCTTGCACACCCTGATCGAGCAAGAAAAAAAACTAGGGATAGCTACAGGGCATATTTTATTGGCTGGTTTTTCCCAAGGGGGCGTCATCGCGTTACATGCGGGTTTGACCTACCCGGAAAAATTGGCGGGAATCTTGGCCTTATCGGCTTATTTGCCAACCCTTGGCCAATTAGCCACTGAATCTACAAGCACCAATAAAAACATACCGATTTTTATGGGGCATGGGATTTTGGATTCAGTCGTGCCGGTTGAGGAGGCTAAGGCTGCTTACGATGGCTTGCAAAATTTAGGTTACAGCGTGGATTGGCGCGATTATGTGATGGAGCATTCGGTTTGTGTTGAAGAAATTCAGCACATCAACGAATTTATCAATCGGATTTTCTCGGTGTAGTCGAAACAAAAGGTATAAAAAAGGGAATCCAAAAATGGGTTCCCTTTCTTTTTTATTTTTTAGTAAAACATAAGCAATTTATTAATTTTTAATTTCATCGACTATGTCATTAAAAGCTTCAACTCTAGCCTTGCCTGTTTTAATCAAATCAACACCCGTATCCACGATCATGCCGCAGAGCTTTGGGGTCTTGTAGATAATCAGGCACAAATAACATACGACGGGTATTGCCAACAAGGCACCGATAAAACCGTGCAATCCCATCGAACCTAAAAGTTTCACCAATAAACTGATCAAGTCCAGAGGCAGCAGCACCAAGGCCCCAAAATAATCAATCACCATAAAAGTGAACAAAACAAACACAACAAACTGAAGCAGTCTTACCAACGCAATGTTTACCATTTTATACATGTTAGTTTCCATCCAGATAACTTTAAAGAAGCCTTTTTTGTGGTTATATTTGGCTAAATCCCCACTTTTAAAACTTCGGATTATACCTTAAAGCCATTATAATCTGGGTAGTTTTATTGCTCCGGCCAGGACTTCTTCAAGAACAACGGGTACAGCAGGCTACCGGCAAGAAAACCGCCCAAGTGCGCCCACCAAGCGACATCTACGCCGACATGGTCAAACACCATTGCCGTGGTGGCGTTATACAATTGCCAGAGTATCCAGACCCCTAAGAAAGCAATCGCAGGGATGTTAAAGACTAAAGGCGGAAACAGCACCACCACCCGTGCCAACGGGTACAAACGGTAATAAGCCCCCAAAACGCCTGCAATCGCGCCTGATGCGCCCACCACTGGAATGGAAAGGGTGGGGTCGAAACGCCATTGCAACCAAGTCGCGATAATGCCGCACAGCAAGTAAAAAGCTAAAAAAGGCCAACGCCCCATCCGGTCTTCTATGTTATCGGCGAATATCCACAAAAACCAAGCGTTCATCAACAAGTGCAACCAGGTGGCATGGATAAATAAATTGGTCACAAAAGACAGGTAGCCGTCGAACGGCAAGTCTAATTCACTTGCCATGCCATTAGCGTATCGGCTTGGCACCATGCCGTAGATATGCAACAGACGGAAACTCACACTGTCGGGCAACGATATCATGATGATGAAAACCAGGGTGCAACTGACGATAAGCCCCCAGGTTACAATAGGCTTTGAATAGCAAGGCGCGGTGTCACGGATAGGGATCATGGGGTTATGGGGTTATCTTGGGTTAGCAAAGCAGAGGTTAGCTTATCAGTTGAGGAACTTGCAAAACTATCGTGCAACCATCGAACAAAATTATTTTTGACGCTCTCTGAGTCTGTTTTTTTTCAGCC
>DBNZ01000007.1:8467-10815 GCA_002299495.1 Methylococcaceae bacterium UBA659 | reverse complement strand
ACTGTGCCGGTATGCAATGCCTTGGCGGATTCAACCATCCCGCCAGCGGCCTCTGATTGCCGATCCTCGCCCGCTGGCAAACTCAGCCCGCCGCCGGGTGGAAGCATGGCGGCGCGGGGCATCGGGTTAAACGGGTCCGTGGCCTTGTCCGCCAAAGCGGCCTGGTAACCGCTGGCCAAGCCATAAGTTGCCGGGTCAAACACATAACCAAAGCGGTCGGGGCTTGTTTCCTCAACCCCATTCTGCCAAGGGTTGGTTTGGCCAGCGTCGGCCATTAGTGCGTGGGTGGTTTTGTTGGATCGGTTCATGAGCGGACGCCTGTGTCAATTAAAGTGGGGATAGGGTCACGGATTGGGATTCAAAAATCAATCTAATTTAATGACTTGGTAAAAAGTTGATTCATATTTTGGGTAGCCAAGTAGGGTGGGCACATGCTGTTCGTGTCCACGCGAAACAAATCCACCGTGTAAACTGTAAAATTAGGGGCTTACGCAAACGCAGTTTAAGCATGTTATGATTTAAAACGCCATTTTGAACCGGAAAACTCACAGCGCATGATTCGCCAATTGCACATCAACAATTATAAATCCCTGTCTGACCTGACTTTGGAAGTTGGGCGGTTTAACGTCTTGATTGGCGAAAACGGTTGCGGGAAAAGTAATGTGTTGGAAGCGATTGCATTGGCAGCGGCAGCGGCGGCTGATAAATTGGATAATGAGTTTTTGGTTTCTAGGGGGATTCGGGTGACTGAACCACTACTGATGCGATCTGCGTTTAGCGATGAAAGCACTCAAGAGCCTATACAAATGGGTGTGCGTTTTGAAAATTTAGAGATAGATGAAGAATATACGCTAAATCATGCTAATCATGCTTATGCAATATGGGATAGAAGTGTGCCGCTTCCTGCACAGAAGATGCTGAGTGCAGCAATAAGTCTCCGTGAAAAACTTAATGCCGAATGCACGGATAAACATGGGAATAAAATCAAAGAAATTAAAATACAAATTGAGGAAAACGAATCTCAAATTGAGTCTTTGAAAAAAAGGCTATTTTATTTAATCCCTAAAATTTATGAATGTAACGAAGAAGATTCTACAAATTATCTACAACACTTTGAAAAAATTGCAAATAAAGAAGTTGAACTAAAAAACTTCCTAATCTACTCCCCCGAAAACACCGCCCTAAGAAATTTCAGCAAAGAAGGCCAGATTGAACCGCTAGGCATCAACGGCGAAGGCTTGCTGAAACTGTTAAAAGTCATCCAAAGCAAATCACCCGAACAATTTGAAGAAATTCACACCTGTTTACAGCTTTTCGATTGGTACGACGGTATCGACATCCCTAAAGAGTTATCGCACTACGAAGATAAAGTCACCATCACCGACCGCTTTTTAAGCACCGCTTTCGACCAACGCAGTGCCAATGAAGGCTTTTTGTTTGTGCTGTTTTACATTGCCTTAATGGTTTCCGACGACACGCCGAAAATCTTCGCGATTGATAATATTGATGTCGCGCTCAACCCCAAACTCTGTAACAAGTTGATTAAAGAATTGGTGCGTTTGGCAAAAAAATACGACAAACAAGTGTTTGTCACTACCCATAATCCCGCAATTTTGGACGGCATTGATTTAGGCGACGACGAACAACGCTTGCTAGTGTTGTCGCGCAACAAACAAGGCCATACCCGTTGTAAACGTATTGAATTGAAAGACAAACCACGTTCGCCAATAAAAAATAGCAAGGGTGAATATGAAAGCTTAAGGTTATCAGAGGCTTTTTTAAGGGGCTATTTAGGTGGATTGCCGAAAGGGTTTTAATTCCGATGTATAAATTCAGAATAGCGGGTGAAGGCGTTACCGATCAGGTTGTTATTGAGAATATTTTGTGCGGTTATTTTGAGAATCAAGACCTTGATGGAGAAATAGAATATTCGCATCCATTGTTTGATGAGACTGACCAAAAGCAAAAAGGGTTTGGTAATTGGACAATGTTGCTGGAATATTTATATCATTCTGATTTTCGTGCCGACACACTTAATTGCGAATTTATTGTTATTCAAGTAGATACGGATGTTTCTAATGAAAAAGGCTTTGATGTGGTTCAGGTTGACGATCAAAATCGTCCTTTATCTCCAGAAGCTTTGATAAGCAATGTCATTACCAAATTGATAGACACGATCGAAACTGGCGAAAAAGGATTTTACGAAGAACGCGCCGAAAAAATTATATTTGCAGTCAGTGTGCATTCCATAGAGTGCTGGCTTTATGCCCACTACAATAAAAAGCCGTTGAGATACCCTAAAATTACGGGTTGCGAGAAAGCTTTATTGTATTTATACGAAAAAGGCA
>DBNZ01000007.1:6830-8078 GCA_002299495.1 Methylococcaceae bacterium UBA659 | reverse complement strand
AAGCTTAGCCAACTTTTTCTAAAGCGGCAGCATATTGATGAAGTCGTCCAAAAAGACCCCAGTTTTCGGGTTTTCATTAAAGCGCTAAGTGAGATAGAAATGCACGTTTTCTAATAGCTCCCACGCTGGGGTATCGCTGTTATTAGGTTAATAAAAATGCTAATAAAGCAGAGAGTTATGTTGAGGAATCCCCCCTAGCCAGCCTTCTTCAAAGGGGGGATTAGCCTATTTTGAGCTACTTCATTCCAGGAATCCCCGCCGATAGCGGACACCAGACGTGTCTTTTAATTTTCCGCCGCCGTCTTAAAATTAAACCGATGTCCCGCCTACGGTTAGGGCGTCTATTTTTAAGGTCGGTTGACCCACGCCGACAGGCACGCTTTGCCCATCTTTACCACAAGTTCCGACGCCGCTGTCCAATTCCAAGTCGTTGCCTACCATTGAGACTTTGGTCAACACGTCCGGGCCATTGCCTATCAAGGTGACGCCTTTGACCGGGTAAGTGATTTTCCCGTTTTCAATTAGATAGGCTTCGCTGGCGGTAAAGACAAATTTGCCTGAGGTGATGTCCACTTGGCCGCCGGCAAAATTCTTGGCATAGAGGCCTTTACTGACGGATTGGATGATTTCATTAGGATCATCTTGGCCTGGCAGCATATAGGTATTGGTCATGCGGGGCATGGGCAGATGGGCGTAGGATTCGCGGCGGCCATTCCCTGTCGGCTGGGTTTTCATCAGGCGGGCGTTTAGCTGGTCTTGCATATAGCCTTTCAATATCCCGTTTTCAATCAAAATGGTTTGTTGTGTGGGCGTGCCCTCGTCGTCAATATTCAGAGAACCCCGCCTTCCGGGTAAGGTGCCATCGTCAACTATCGTACATAACGGTGAAGCCACCCGGTCACCTATTCTGCCGCTGAAAGCAGATGTTCCCTTCCGGTTAAAATCGCCCTCTAAACCGTGGCCGATGGCCTCGTGTAACAAAATTCCCGGCCACCCTGGGCCTAGGACTACGGGCATTGTGCCTGCGGGTGCTGCACGCGCCCCTAAGTTGACGATGGCTTGGCGTACCGCCTCTTGGCAATAGGCAAAAGCCCTGCCTTCGGCAAGAAAATATCGATAATCGCTACGCGCCCCTCCTCCCATACTGGCTTGTTCACGGCGGCCATTGTCTGCCACGATGACGCTGACATTCATACGCACCAGAGGGCGGATATCGGCGGATAATTGGCCATTTTGATTGGCGACTAA
>DBNZ01000007.1:0-6434 GCA_002299495.1 Methylococcaceae bacterium UBA659 | reverse complement strand
ATAGCCTTCAACTTGGTGCAAAAAGTCGATTTTTTCGGATTCTGTCAAAGAATTTAATGGGTTATTTGATGGGTAGTAGCGGGTAGGATGGTTTTTTGCTGCCAGCTTGACGCTGTGTTGTTGGCCTTGCCGTAATATGGTCTTGACGTTTTCAGCCGCTTCCAGGAGCAGCGGCAATTCCAATCGATCGCTGTAGGCAAACCCCGTCTTTTCGCCAATAACTGCCCTGACCCCGGCGCCTTGCTCGATGCTGTGGTTGCCCTCTTTAATAAGGCCGCCTTCCATGACCCACGATTCAAAATGGCTGGTTTGGAAATAAATATCCGCGACGTCAACGGGTGAACTGAGCAAGCAAGACAAAACTTTTTCTATGTCATGATCCTGCATTCCATAAGGACTAAGTATATTTTGACGCGCTGAGTCGAGTAATTCCATTGGCTTTGTTAGGGTGTTCTGGTTTAGTGATTGACGAGGTCGTCGCGTAATGTTTCGTATAGTCGATACAGCAAATCTTCGGCATCAGCCTGGGCTTCTTCCAGGTCAGATTCAAATTGAAATTCCGTGCCTGTTTGTTCGGCGGTGTTGCCTAAGGCGCAGCTTACCTTGGTTTCATTGCCTTCAGCGGTGACATTTAGTTGGTAGATGACGTCTTTTTTTGAGCCGCTCAACCAATCGCCAAAAAGAGTTTTTGGTTTATAGGCGACATAGTAAATGCCTTGTTTTCGTTCTTGGTCGGTTATTTTTATGTCACTTTGGGCAAGGGCCAATCCAACGTTGTTCCATGCAGTCTCAAAAGGTTGCTTGATTTTTATAGTCATAGGTTTGGACGGGATCAATGAAACCTTGTCGCCAAGGCCAGGTTCATTGCTTTTTTGAGGGAGAATGGCGTCGTCGATACAACATTCAAGGGCTTCGTCTCGTTTGGTGATGGGTAACGTGGGCGGACGTTCCAGCATTTGGGTATCGCGATAACGGCTATCGTTTGAACTGCAAGCGAACAGGCCGGATACGGATACGAATAATATGAGAACCCTATACATGGTTTTATTCACAATGAAAACGGCGGTGCGCCAAGACTGGGAAGTGGGTGCGGACTTTTGTCAAACGTTCATGGTTGATTTCGGCCATGACAAAACCGCCCCCAGTCTTATAGCAGTCCAAAACCACGCCCCACGGGTCAATAATCATAGAATGGCCAAAAGTACGGCGGCCATTCATATGAAAACCGCCTTGATTCGGGGCGATAACATAGCATAAGTTTTCAACGGCTCGGGTCCGAAGTAACAATTCCCAATGCACGGCTCCGGTTTCGGCGGTGAACGCTGACGGGATTACCATAATTTCAGCGCCTAGCCTACCCATTTTGCGAAAGAATTCAGGGAAGCGTAAGTCATAACAAACGGCGAGGCCGAGTTTACCGAATGGGGTGTCAATCACCCGGGGGGTGTCGCCGGCTTCAATGGTATCTGATTCGCGGTAGATTTCGTCTGTTTCGGGTACGTTGACATCAAACAAATGGACTTTATCGTAGCGGGCTACCCGTTTGCCTTGATCGTCAAACACCAGACAACTGGCGCGTACTTTGCCCGGGTCATCGGCCGCTATGGGTATGGTTCCCCCCACTACCCAAGTGGAATATTTATTGGCCACGTCAGCCAGAAAATCTTGTATGGGACCATGTCCATCGGGTTCCTTAACGGCCACCTTATCCCTCTCATGATGGCCCATCAGGGCGAAATTTTCTGGCAAAGCCACCAATTTGGCGCCAGCATCGACGGCTGCTTTGATGAGCTGTCCGGCAGTGATTAAGTTGGAGCTAATGCTTGGGCTTGAGACCATTTGGATGGCGGCGCATTTGTGCATAAACGATCTTGATGTTATGGGTTGTTTTTGATTATGTTTAAAGGGATCGAGGGGAGATCGGTCCATGTGTCCCAAGTCTTAGGTGTAGGGACAATGCGTAAGTTCTTCCAACTACCCTACTTTTTCCGGTCAGGGTGCGGCTTGCCATGTCCACTACGGTGTTGATAATTGTACCAACTATAGGGACGGCATCGGCACTTTTGGGAATGACCCGGACAAGCTGATCCAAGGTTTTATTGGTCAAGTCTACATTGCCCGTGAGGCTGATTTTTGCGGGTATGGCGTCAACTACTAAATTATCGCTATCCGCGACGCCCTTATTGAGTCTGAAGTTGCCTTTAATGGTGTTAAAACTGAGCCCATCTTCAAAAATATCGCGAAAATCGGCAGTCCCTACAAACTGATGCAGTTGATCCATATTGTGTGAATTGTGTTTTGTACCCCCTTGATTTGCAGTGTGTATGAAAATCATAAAGGCAAAAATAATTACTGCAACCCCTTGATTTTATTTACCTGCATTGATTTGTAGGGATTACCCGAAAATCCAACTGTAACCTTTTGTGCCATTGCGCCATCGCCACTAGCCCTAACAACTTCCCAAAACCTGGTTCCACACTCAACAACACTTTGGAAGGCAGAAATGATTGGCAAGAAACCGGTTACCGCGGCCCATGTTCCGCCCGTTGGCAGGCACGGGTATGTTTTCAAACTTTATGCGCTGGATACGGTTTTTTCGGATTTGCACCAGTCCAATAAAACCGAGCTAGAGCAGGCGGTGGCCGGTTATATCATCGGGAAAACGGGGTGGGTGCGTATCAAAAAGCGGGCTGGTGGTAAATTGGTCGGCTAGGGTCTTTCGCGCAGCGGACTTCGTTCCTGTTAACCGTGGCTAAGCCGGGGCGGCATTGCCGCTCAAACCAGCGGTGCGCCCCGGGCCAGTTTGGGCAAGCTTCCTACAAGGCCCATCGCATGGCGCATGACTAGGTGCTTGGCCGGGAAGATGCGTTCCGCTAAGCCTAAGCCGACGTTGCGGATGACCTTGACCGGCAGGATGTCATTGCTGAACACCTGGTAGAACACATCCATGGCCGTCATCATTTTCAGGTTCTCCATACGGCGCATGTTTTCGTAGCGTTTTAAGACCTTTTCATCGGCAATGTCTTGGCCTTTGTTTTCTGCTTCGAGGATCACTTCGGCTAGGGCGGCGGCGTCCAACAGGCCAATATTGACGCCTTGCCCCGCCAATGGGTTGATGGTGTGGGCGGCGTCGCCGACTAAGGCCACGCCATGTTTGACGTATTTTTGGGCATGTTGGCGCCGTAGCGGAAAGCTGGATACGCCCAGAATCTTTTCTACGGGACCTAAACAGTCCGGGAAGGCATGGCTCAATTCCTGTTTTAATGCCGCAAACGGCAACTCTTGTAGGCGTTTGATCTCATCCGGCGAGTGGTACCAAACCAGCGAGCCATGATGCCCCGGCAACGGCAAAAACGCCTGCGGCCCGGAAGGGACGAAACGCTGCCAAGTGATGTCTTGTTGCCCGTAAGCGGTCTCGACACAGATAACCAAGGCATGTTGCTGGTAGTCCCAGCTGGTCACGCCTAAACCCACCGCTTGGCGGACTTTCGATGGCCCGCCATCGGCGGCCACTAACAGACGTGCCGACAGCAGCCGGCCGTTGTCAAGCGCCACTTCGACCCGTTGGCCCAAATGGTAATTGACCTGTTTGATGGTCGCCGGGCAAACCAACTCGATATGGGCAAATGCTCGCAACCGCTCCAAAAGAGCCAGTTGCGTGACCCGATTCTCGACGATATAGCCCAATTCAGGGTAATTGATGTCATCGCTACAAAATTCGGTGTCGCCCGCCGTTTCCCAAACCCGCATCCTGCGGAAAGGGCAGAGTCTTTTGTCGACGATTCCTTGCCAGGCTCCAATGGCCGCCAAAATATTTTTTGCGGCGATGCTTAAGGCCGATACCCGAAGGTCATAGGGCTGTTCAGCGCTGAAGGGCGGCGGCGGGGATTGTTCAATCACCGCTATTTTTAACGGGCCGCCGCCTAGCGCGCAAGCCACGGTTGCGCCCACCATGCCGCCACCCACAATGACAATGTCAAAAAGTTCTTTCATATTAAACGGCCATAAAGTAATCTTAATTTTAGATGAATACTAACACATAACATGACATGGCTACGCGCTTAGCATATAATTTGCAGGTTTCACCCAAGTCATAAGGCTTCCTTTTAAATTCAAATAGGCAATGCTCTTGCCTTAGGGTTAACCACCGTTTGGATGCATCGAGCCTAGCTTAAAAAACAGCAAGAAACGGGCTGGATTCCAATGAAAAATAATTCCCGATTTAATAGTAAAGAACTGATGCTCTACGACGCCGACCAATCCCAAGACAGTTGTGGCGTGGGATTTATTACCCACAAGCGCAGTGTCCAAAGCCACGAGCTTTTGGCCCTCACCCACGAAGCCCTATGCACCATACCGCATCGTGGCGGCATGAGCGCCGAAGGCATTGGCGATGGCGCAGGGGTCAACATTGACCTGTCGCGGACATTTTTCCGTAACATCACCGGCATGCCCGGCCTGGAATTAGGCCAATTCGGCGTGGCCAATTTCTTTTTTCCTGAAGACCATAGTCGTCACGATACCGCCGCTAAGGAACTGGTGGAAAAGCATCTGGCCAAGGCGGGGCTGCCGTTGCTGCTTTGGCGTGATGTGCCGGTAAACAAATCGGTCATTAACCCTGCAGCCCAAAAAGCCCAGTCGCCGATCAAGCAATGTGTGTTTGGACGTCCGGAGCGTTTGCTGGACGCCAGCCACGACGCCTTTGAAAAACACATCCAGGCCACCTTGCTGAACATTGAAAGCGAAGGTTTTGCGTTGGCAGAATTGACCGGTTTTTATCCCTTGTCCATGAGTTCGCGCACCCAGGTTTACAAAGGCCGCCTGAATTCTGGCGAAGTGATCCCTTATTTCACCGACTTGTCCGATCCGTACCACGAAATCAATACGTTGTTTTTCCATACCCGCTTTTCCACCAACACCGCGCCGGCGACCATGATGGCGCAGCCGTTCCGGTACATGGCACACAACGGCGAGTTGAACACGGATAAGAAAAACCGCTTAAGTGAAAGCGCCATCGCCCGGCAACACAACAAGCATATCGTGTTCCCTTGCGGGCAGTCGGATTCGGGTCGTTTAGACCAAACCCTGACCCGCCGCATCAACGAGGACAACCTGGATATTGTCACTGCCGTATTGGCCATGATGCCGCCGGCTTGGGAGAACGACACCACCTTATCGCCCGCCGTCCGCGCTATGCTGGAATATTTCAGCTTGTATGAAGAGAAAAATGACGGCCCGGCCGCGTTGATTTTCAGTGATGGCATCCGTGTTGGCGCCCGCCTTGACCGGTTAGGCTTGCGGCCGTTGCGCTCGGTGGAAACGCCGGATTATCTGGCGGTGATGTCCGAAGCCGGGCAAATTGATTTCCCACCTAAGGATGTGCTCAAACGCGGCCGCATCGAAGCCGGCGGCATGCTGTATTTTGACCACGGCACCGGTGAGTCTTACCACAACCACCAAGTGATGGAGCGGTTGGCCCATGAAAAAGACTATGCGGCCTTGTTAAAGCAGCGTTGTCTCCATATCACGGAATTGCCCGCAGTGGATTTGTCTGAAATAAGCACCAGACATGGCTTCAATATCGACCAGCGGCATACGGCCTACTCGTTAAACCAAGAAAGCTTTAAGTTCCTGCTTGACCCAATCTTGGTCACTGGCGCGGAAAAAGTTTCGGCGATGGGTTATGGCGTTGCGACTAACGCCCTATCCAGCGCCGAAGGCGGCATGTCGCGCTACTTTAGCCAACGCTTCGCCCAAGTGACGAACCCTCCGCTCGATTCCATCCGCGAAAGTGACGGCATGAGCCTGCGCGTGGCTTTAGGCGCCAAACCGACTTTCTCGGACGAGGTCAGCAAGCAATTGATGATCGAGACGCCGATCTTGCAACGCACCCAGTTGGATCGGATCCGTCGGCAAACGGCGGTCAGCACCCGAACCCTGGATTTTCTGTACCAGCCCCATTTTAACGATGCCAAGGCCAATGAAGACGCTTTGGAAGCGGCGCTGTTGGCGGTCTGTGAGCAAGTCGAACAGGCGGCCCGCGACAATATCGGCATCATTATCCTCAGCGATATCAACCTCAACACCGAGCAAGCGGCGATCCCCGCCTTGTTGATGGTTGCCGCCGCCAACCAACGCTTGGTCAAAACCGGGCTGCGCTTCAACTCCTCGCTGATTGCCGAAACCGGCCAGGCCGCCAGCCCGCATGACATCGCCACCATTTTGGGCTTTGGCGCGTCGGCGATCTGCCCGATCAGCGTCCATAACCGCGTCATCAGCCATTATCTAGGCCTTGCCGACCAACAAAAGGCGTTGGACAAATTCCAAAAAGGCGCGGAAAAATCGTTGATGAAAACCATGGGCAAGTTGGGCCTGTGCACGGTGGAGAGCTATATCGGTGGTGAATTTTTTGAATCCAATTATCTGGATACCGA
>DBNZ01000192.1 GCA_002299495.1 Methylococcaceae bacterium UBA659 | reverse complement strand
TATTACGCAACATGATCACCCCCTAAAACGAACACCCAAAACTTTCGCGCAACCGAAATTTAAATTCACCCATGCTAAAACTATGGTTTTGAGTGCCATGGTGTTCAATTTTGATAGCCCCCATCAATGAGGCAATTCTCCCTGTTGATTCCCAATCAAGTTCGTTGATAAGACCAAACAACAATCCCGCGCGATAAGCATCACCACAACCCGTAGGATCGCGTAACACCCATAATTTGGCGGGGGGAATTTGTATACAGTGGCCATTCGTGTAAATTTTTGAACCCTGCCCGCCTAGCGTGACAATCAACGCGCTTACCCTTGCGGCAATCTGGGCTAATGACAACCCGGTGCGCCCTTGCATGAGCTCCGATTCATAATCGTTTAATGTCAACCATGTAGCTTGATCGATCAATTGTATTAATTCATTACCGTCGAACATAGGCATACCTTGCCCAGGGTCAAAAATAAAAGGGACGCCTTGCTCTGAAAATTGCTCGGCATGCAACAACATACCTTCTTTGCCATCAGGCGAAACAATCCCAATATTGAAATCACCCGCCTGAGGTATTGATAATAAATGCGAGAAGCTCATCGCCCCAGGATGAAAAGCAGTAATCTGATTACCTTCTTCATCGGTGGTGATATACGCCTGGCCAGTGTAATGATTATCCATGATGTAAATGTATTCACTGGACAGGCCATTTTGTGAAAGCCATTGGCTGTATGGCTCAAAGTCATGGCCCACAGTGGCCATTATCAACGGTGTTTCGCCCAACAGGTTTAAATTGTAGGCAATATTGCCCGCACATCCACCGTATTCGCGGCGCATTGTAGGCACCATGAATGACACATTAAGAATATGAACTTTTTCAGGAAGAATATGGTGTTTAAATTTGTCATGAAACACCATAATGGTGTCGTAAGCCATGGAACCGCAAATTAGTGCACTCATTAACAAACCCTCATCTAATCAAAATTAACAACCAGGTACACACGGCCCAGACCAACGCCATTGTCACGGCTGCAGAACCAATATCCTTAGCCCTGCCCGACAGCTCATGTTGCTCATACCCCACCCTGTCAACCACCGCTTCCACTGCCGAATTCAGCAATTCAACCAGCATTACCAGTACGACGCTACCGATTAACAATATTTTTTCAACCGGCGATTGACCCATCCAAAGCGCTAGCGGTGTCGTACACAAAAAAACCATGACTTCCTGTCTGAATGCTTCTTCATGCCGCCAAGTCGCCTTAAAACCAGAAACCGAAAAAAAACAAGCATTGATCAGGCGCTTTAAACCTTTTGTGTTTTGATTAGCCATTAACTAGCGAAAAGTTAGATTAAAAACCTATGGTTCGATAAATTGCAAATAGGCATCACTGTCCATCAGATCGTCAAGCAGCGACAAATCATCTGCTTTTACACAATAAATCCAAGCCTCATAAGGAGATTCATTGACTTGTTCCGGCTCATCGGTCAAAACCTCGTTAATGGCGACAATCTCACCCGTCACCGGACTCGTCAAATCTGAGGCTGTCTTCACCGACTCAACCACAGCACACTGCTCATCTGCATAAACCGTGCGGCCCAGTTGCGGTAAATCCACATAGACCAAAT
Source organism: Methylococcaceae bacterium UBA659 (assembly GCA_002299495.1). GTDB lineage: Bacteria > Pseudomonadota > Gammaproteobacteria > Methylococcales > Methylomonadaceae > Methylovulum. The sequence goes on along the minus strand of DBNZ01000192.1, from coordinate 4,198 downwards.
CCCCAAGCTGTTGTTGGGCAAAATCGGTAACGCCAATTCTCAGTAAATTATTTTCTTCCACCTTTACCCATTGATGGCTCTGCGTATAACGAAAATCTTTTGGCAAATCATTCATACCTAACTCCGGTGGTTGCTAAAAAATCATCCTGCTTAGTCCAATGCAATTTAACTGGCCAAGCTTACCTTAAGCCCTTTCGTTGAATAGCAGAATTTTTATAGATAAAATGTGATTATACTAACAAACATCCCCCGGTTATGTCTGAGATACTCATTTACACCTCAACTTCTTGCCCTTATTGCACCATGGCCAAGCGTTTACTCGATAAAAAAAAGGTCAGATACAAAGAGGTGAATGTTGATTCCCGACCCGGCCTAAGGGAAGAAATGCAACAAAAAACCCAGCGCCGAACAGTCCCCCAAATCTATATTGGCGAATTTCATGTTGGCGGTTTTGATGACTTGGTCTTGCTTGATCGCCAGCAGCAACTAGACCCGTTATTGGCCGCTGTGAAATGAAGGCTAACTTATTGACGGTTTCATCCCCATGCCAAAAAAAATGCTGCCTTGATGGTAATGATATTTGCCTAGGTTGTTTTCGCTCATTGGATGAAATTACTGGCTGGATCGAAGCCAATACAGAACAACGGCTTGAAATAATTAAAAAAGCAAAAATACGCAAAGCCCACCCGGATTTATTGCACAGTTAATGCAACAAAACCCAGGTTCCGTTGACGTTTTACCAACGCGGTAGAATGGATGGGTTTAGCAAGCTTTCTCTCTACAAACCAAACCGCTTTTTAAAAGTTCTTATCCCTGAACAACCAGAACCCGTTATCCTTATCCAGCAGTTCTTATGCCTAAAAATATTATTAACCCATTACTTAAAAAGTTTGATTTAAGCCCAAGCTACCATTTGTCATTTCAATCCTATCAAATCACCCCACCTCCCGGCATAAAACCGTTCCGCCAATGGCGCACGGCAGCGCGGGCCGGTTTCTGATTCCTTGAAATCATCGGCCAACAAATCGGCTTCGGCTTGGTAGCCTACCGCCATCATCGCCATCGGCGTGCAATCATCTGGTATGCCGAACACCTCCCTAGCCTTGACGTGGTCATAACCGCCCATTTGGTGGACGACCAAACCTAACGCCACCGCCTGCAAACATAACGCCATGCCGGCGGCACCGGTGTCGTACATACCCCAGCGGCTGGGACTGCCGTTGTGGTTAAACTTGCTGGTCGCCACCGCCAGGATCAAAACTGGGGCATTTTTCGCCCACAACTGGTTTTTTTCTGCCAACAAACCAAAAGCGGCCTGCCAGTTTGTTGGGTCGGTGTTTTTATCACAGACGACATACCGCCAGGGCTGGTCGTTAAAACAGGAAGGCGCCCAGCGCGCCGCTTCCAACAAAGCCAGCAAATCGTCACGACCGACCGGTTTGTCCGGGTCGAACGAGCGCGGGCTCCAGCGTTTGGCGATTAACTCATGGATGACGACCGAAGTATCCGCGTATTTTTGTTGCATTGTTTTCCCCTACTTAAGCTTGGTTCTATGTAAAATCGAGCGAGTAAATAACATTATGACTTGTGGGCTTTTCCGATCATCCTTCGACCCGCTCTCGGCACACCTAAGGAAACTCTGAACAAGTTGATTCCGTTCAGGGTTCGACAAGCTCGCCACGAACGGACTTAGTTTTGCATCACCATGTGTTAGCCATCTTAGAACGTGTTTTAAAAGTGTCGCGAGCGGTTCGAGTGCACGGCACTAAGCATTCTACCCACTATAAATCGCATAGTGTCTTAAGCTTTAGTTAAGACGCCCTCACGGTAAGCGCGGAAGGCTTGGTCAATTTCTGCCTGCGTATTCATGACGAACGGACCCGACTGCACCACGGGTTCGCCGATGGGTTTGGCGGCCAACAATAAAAACCCCGCGCCATTGGCGCCTGCGGACAACAGCACTTCGCCGCCGTCCACCAATTGCCCGGCTTGGCCCGCGCTTAAGCCTCGCCGGTCTTCACCCACCTCTAGGTCGCCTTGATAAACATACACCATCGCCGTATAGTCCAATGGCATCGGCACAGTCAGATGTTGCCCTATTGCCAGCACCGCATCAACCAACAGCGGTTGGGTGTTGATGCCGGTGATGGCACCTTTAAGCATATCACCGTTGCTGTCGATAAACTCCCCGGCCAGCAAAGTTAAGCGTCCGCCACCGCCAAAATTAACCACAGGGAAATCAACGGCGGCGAAATCCTGGTAACAGGGAGGCTGCATCTTTTCCCTGGCCGGCAGGTTAACCCACAATTGGAAGCCGTGCAGTCGGCCATTATCCTGTTCCGGCATTTCCGAATGGATAACGCCACGGCCTGCGCTCATCCATTGCACGCCGCCCGCCCGTAAATGGCCGGTGTTGCCCATGTGGTCTTGATGCCGCATAGCGCCTTGCAACAAGTAGGTGACGGTCTCAAACCCACGGTGCGGATGCTCAGGGAATCCGGCGATGTAATCGGCCGATTCATCGGAAGCAAATTCATCGAGCAATAAAAACGGGTCGAAAAAAGCATAATGGGCAGGGCTTAAGCTACGTTTGAGCTTGACCCCGGCGCCATCGGTCACCGCTTGCCCGGCGATGACTTTGCCTAAGTTGCGTGTTTTATGGTTCATGACGTTCACCTGTTAAAAATCCAGAATTGAGAAAATAGTTGTCCAAGGCATAGCGGCCGCCGCCCATCAACACCAAGGCCACCTTCGCCGACAATAAGGCCAACGCATATTCGCTGCCGTGATCGCTTAAAAAAAAGCCTTTGCCCCAATGCCCCCAAAACAAAGCCACCGCCATCGTCGCTGCGGTCATGGTTGCGGATAACCGTGCCAATATACCCAACATCAGGGCGACGCCGCCGAAAAATTCCGCACTTCCGGCCAGCAACGCCATCAAAAAGCCAGGGTTCAAGCCGCTGGAAGCCATCCATTGGCCAGTGGCTTCCAAACCTTTGCCACCAAACCAGGCGCACAACGTCTAGCTGCCGTACGCCGCCAAAATCAAACCTATCGGCATCCGCAGCGCCAAGCATCCGAGCGTACACCGTTAAAATGTGACGCTAACGGCAGGAGCACCGCCCCTACGATTTTTAACCCGTCCGAATCTGACCGCCACCGATTTTTCCATCACGACTATCGATGCAAATTACCGGCCACAGTGACAACCTTGGTTAATTTCTGGAACTCAAAGGCTATCGTTTCAGCTCATCGGGATGTGACAAGGCCAACTCTTCGCCTTCCATGCCGGGTTGGTCCAGTAAACGTGTCAGCCAACTTTCGGCGCTGATTTTAGTGATGCCCAATAGCGAATTTGGCCATAAGCCGAACCACAGCACCAGCAGCGCGGGAACGGCCAACATAGCCCATTCCCGCGGCCGCAGGTCGGCCAGTTGTAGCAACGCTCTGTGCCGGACCGGACCCAGAAAAGCTTGCTGGTAAGCATTTAAGGTGTAGGCAGCCGCCAGTACGGTTCCGGCCAAAGCGACCACCCCAAGGCTTGGATGTCCGGCCAAGCCGCCAAGAATCAACAACAATTCGGCCGGAAACCCGCTGCTTAGCGGCAGGCCGATGCCGCCGCAGGCAAACAACAAATAAAATCCGGCCAAGCGGGGCATGGCGTTGGCAAGGCCGCCTAAGTGGCACCGTTCAGTGCTGCCCAAGCGTTCCCGGATCATGCCAACGATTAGGACCAGGCAACCGCCGGTTAAACTGATGTTAAACAATTGCAGCAACGCGCCTTGAATGCCTTGCATATTCAGGGAAGCCAAACCAATGACCGCCAAACCGGTCTGGCTAATGCTGGCAAACGCCAATAGCCGCCGCAGATTGCTTTGTTGCAGGGCGACCAAAGCCGCATAGATCAAGGTGACGGCGCCCAACATGCCGACCACCCAGTGGTATTCAATGGCGGCCAAAGGCGCCAGCGGCGTGGCGAAACGGATGATGCCATAGCCGCCGAGATTAAGGCCAATGAGCAAGGTGACGGCCGCTGCGGGAGCGTCCATTGCGGTTGCGGGCAACCAAGTGTGCAAAGGCACCAAAGGGGCTTTGACCGTAAAGGCGGCCAACAACAACAAAAATATCCACCCTTGTAAGGAGCCTGACAACGGCGTGTCCAGTAAGTCCGGCAGGCTGAAGCTGAGTTGGTCGGGAA
>DBNZ01000155.1 GCA_002299495.1 Methylococcaceae bacterium UBA659 | reverse complement strand
CGTATCGCCGGGATCGATAAAAAAACCGTTCACACAAAACTCAGCACACCCTCACCCTCAACCTACGCCTCTAATGAAAGAAAATTTGCCGCCAGGAGCATATCAATGGTCCCACAAACCAAACCAAAAATACTTTTTGTCTCAGAATCTGTGACATTGGCGCATTTTGCGCGGCCTTTTGAACTAAGTAACAGGCTTTCAGAAAGCGACTATGCCATCCATTTTGCTTGCGCCACGCCCTATCAACATTTCTTAGGGGCATCAAAACATAGCTTACACACCCTCACTTCCATCCCGCCCGAGCAATTCAAACAAGCGTTGGCCAATGGCAACCCATTGTATGATTTTGCAACCCTAAAAAAGTATGTCGAAGATGATTTGGCATTAATCGACAACGTCAAGCCCGACCTGATCGTCGGCGACTTCCGTATTTCCCTTGCCGTCAGCGCACGGCTGGCCAAAATCCCCTATGCCACCATCAGTAACGCTTATTGGAGTCCCTATGCCCCTAAGCAATATCCGCTGCCGTGCCTGCCGCTCGCTTTAATGCGTTTTGTAAGTTCCTCTTATTAAAAACGTTTAGACGATTACTTAAATTGCCCGTATTTCCTGAGATAAACATCTGATTTGCCTTTTGCTTTTCCGCCAATATTGCCGTAAGTGTTTCCACCTACATAAACTGCGCCGTCTTCACCAACATGAACAGCTTTGGCTATATCGAATTCGCTACCGCCAAACTGACGGCCTCTTACCAATTGGCCTGATGTGTTGTATTTTTGGACAAAGGCATCATAGGAACCTAAATTTGTCCGGTGTAGTTTCCCCATAGTTGACCCCACGACATAGCTATTTCCTTCAGAATCAAGGCTTAAGCCGTTTCCATAATCGCTGCGGTCGGTGCCAAATTGCCTAGTCCACTGTTCGCTTCCGTCGGGGCCGTATTTGCGTAAAAACACATCATCATAGCCTTTGTTTTCACCAACGAGGTTGCCCCTAGTAATCCCGGTTAGATAGAAATTACCGTCTTTATCAGCGGCTAAGGCGTGTACGTAAGTGAGCTGAGTTGCACTTGTCTGAAACAAGGGCGCTGTCCATGTGGCGACACCCTGGGCGTTCAGCCGGATAAGGCTAGAATTCCATTTTTGGTAAGTCACATGGTTGGCGGCAACATAGATATTGCCATTGGCATCGGTGGCTAAGCTTGGGCGTGCCGCATAGGATGAAGAGGTTGCAATGACCTGCTTTTCCCAAAGCAAACCGCCTAAGCGATTATATTTTCTAATGAATCCCTGCCGATTTTGATACGGATAGTAGGCTTTTTCGAAAAGAATGAGAATGAACTTATTGTCTTGGGTGGTGGCGATGGCGTTGGCTGTTAACAGGGTGCGATCACCTACGACTGGCACGGTGAATTGTTTTGTCCACAAAGTGCCTCCGGTTGAATTGAAACTCTGGAGGTAAATGTAGTCGCGCTGCTTAGGCCATGCCCCAGCCGTATAGCTGCCGACGATATACGAATGGCCGTTTTTGTCCGTAGTTACTCCGTCAGTCGAAGCGGAAACCTTGTCTTGATGCCAGAGTAGCGTTCCAAACGCATCGTATTTGCGCACAATCCCGTCGATACGGTTAATACTGGCGCCATGGTTTACGCTATTGATTGCAATAAAGGCATTGCCAAAGGCATCGTTTGCAATACCCGTCACTTGCTCATCAAGGGCAGAACCGTAATGTTTGGTGTAGTCAATGGTGACCAGCGGCGTATCGCCTGCGCGGGCGGCGGTAACGACTGCAAAAACAAGCAAAGCGGCGGATACGAATTGGTATAGCTTGTAATTGTTCATAATTTGCACCTAGGGTCGTTCTCAATTGAGCCATATTACCGTGGAAACCAAACAGAGCATAGCCAGATAATTCCTTGCCAAGCGTTCATAATTTTGCACAGGCTGGCATAGCGGTTATTAACCATCGCCTATATTTTTTGCACGGTCGAATTGCGAGTTCTGAAATCCAAAACGTGTTTTTGGCGCCTCTACAAGGCGCTAAGTGAAAATGGCAATCCCGGCTTTGCCACCATCCTGAAAGTAACCTAGGCACTAGGCGTCAGGCTGCATGAGGCTAGCTTTTAGGATACCGTGACGACCGCATCCCACAGGCATTTTGTTGATTGAAATTTACCGTAAATTCCGTTAAAACACGACACAGGGCGGCGGTTGGGTTGCCATTAACCCAGCGGTAGCTAGCCCGGCAACCATCCATTTCATAATAACAACAGTTAAGGAACAGATTATGTTGACAAAAATCGCGGTCGCAGACTACATGAGCAAAGGCTTAGTGACTTTATCCAAGGAAACCGACGTGATAGACGCGATCCAAAAATTGCTGAACCACCGCATCACCTGTGCGCCGGTGGTTGACCCGCACGGCCATTTATTGGGTATGTTTTCCGAGAAGGACGGCATGCGGGTGTTTTTGGACAGCGTCTACAACCAAGGCATGAGCGGCAAGGTAGGCGATTACATGACCACGACGCCAATCAGCATCGACGCCGAAGCCAGCATTGTCGATGTCGCGGAGAAATTCCAGTCATCGGCGATCAGGAATTTCCCGGTATTTTCGGATGGCACACTGGTGGGAATTCTCAGCCGCACGGACATATTGAGGGCTTTAGTGACCATCCAGCGTTAACCACAGAATCTAGCCATGCCTGCGGAAAATTCCCTGAATTTAAGCCCGTTAGTATGGCAGGATGCCCGCAACGACTGGTTCGGCGTCGGCCTAGACGCCATCTTTCATGTATTTGATCCCTCATGACGGGTATTTTGGAAATACCCTTACTGGTTTAGCAAAAGACCCTAAAACCCAGACAGAGCCAGAAACTTAAGGTCTCAATAAACATCCCGAACATAGCGCTTGTCTTTCTTCAACCGGTTGACATAATCGACCGCTTGTTGCTCGGACAGTTGGCCGTGTTCGGCGATGACATCGTGCAAGGCTTTGTCCACATCCTTGGCCATGTGGTAGGCGTCGCCGCAGACGAAGAAATAACCGCCCTGCTCTAGCCATGCGAACAACTCCGCGCCGTGTTCGCGCATACGGCCTTGGACGTAGATTTTTTGCTCTTGATCGCGGGAAAAGGCCAAATCCAGTCTGTCCAGCAAGCCTTCGGCCTGCATGGCTTCGAGTTCCTCGCGGTAAATAAAATCGGTGGCGGCGTTGCGGTCGCCGAAGAACAGCCAGTTTTTACCGCTGGCGGCGCGAGCCTTGCGTTCCTGCAAAAAGGCGCGGAATGGGGCGATGCCGGTGCCGGGACCGACCATGATTATCGGCCGACCGTTGTCTTCGGGGACGCGGAAGACTTTATTAGGTGTGAAGAAGCAACGCACGTCGGTGGTTTGATCCACCAAGTCCGCCAAAAAGGTTGAGCAGACGCCTTTGTGCAGGCGGCCGTGACCCTGATATCGGACGCTGGCGACGGTTAGATGGACGCTGTCGGGATACGGCTTGCTGCTGGAGGAAATGGAATAGGCGCGGTGTTGCAGGGGTTTTAGCAAGGCCAAGAATTCGGC
>DBNZ01000092.1:3478-3809 GCA_002299495.1 Methylococcaceae bacterium UBA659 | reverse complement strand
CTCCTCAGTCAAACGTGTCACTTTTTGACGCAAGCGGTTGTGTCATCGTAAAGATGTTCGTCAGTGCGCTCCGGTTTATCCCTCGTTTTGGCTTTGCTGTATTTGGCAATCCAGGTGTGGGGCGTATTGGCGTTGATGCCAAGCCCTTTCGCCACAGGAACCACTGATTGATCGGATTCATTCGCTAATTTGACTGCCGATGCTCTAAATTCTGCCGTATAGGTATTGGGGTTTCTCTGCTCATTTGGGATCACAACTTTTTCGGATATTTTAAAAATTGTGTCCGGTTTAGTGTAGCCCTATCAGCGGCGACTGGCTCTCGGCAACTGCT
>DBNZ01000092.1:0-3130 GCA_002299495.1 Methylococcaceae bacterium UBA659 | reverse complement strand
CCATGCAGTCGAGCACGAACGGTGCAAACTTTAAAGAAACCGGATCAATAGAATCGCGATCGAGAACAGCTGCAGTAGGGGCTTCGCCATGGCGACGATTCCCCTAAAACGGCCAGATGATCGGGATCAACCACAACGCAGTGACCGCTTCCAACAACGTCAACGGCAAGCCTAAGCGGATGTAATCGCCAAAATGGTAACCGCCGGGGCCGTAGACCATCAGGTTGGTCTGGTAGCCGATCGGAGTCATGAAGCTGGCCGAGGCGGCGATCATGATGGCGACCGAGAACGGCAATTCGCTAACCCCGATGGCCTGAGCGCTGCTAACGGCAATCGGGAACATCAAAATGGCGGCGGCGTTGTTGGTGATGATTTCTGTGGTCAACACCGTGACCGTGTAGATAATCAGCAACAACACCCACGGGTCGCCGCCGGCCAGCAGTAACGCTTGTTTGGCGATCAAGTCGGCTAATCCCACCTTTTCTACCGACGCCCCCAACGCAAAAGCGCAGGCAATCACCAGCAGCACATTAAAGTCAATTTCCCTCTGGGCGCCTTCAAAAGTCAGGCAGCCGGCCAGCAACATGGCGACTGCGGCTAAAATTGAGGCTTGGAAAATAGGCAGGACATCAAAAATCGTCACCGCCAGCATGGCCGCCATAATCGACAACGCCACCGGCGCCCGGTCATGACGGAGGGGACCTGAGCCTTCCAATTTGCTGATCAACAAAAAATCGCGGCTATTGCGGTATTTGAACAAGAAACCTTTTTCCGCTTCTAGCAACAAGGTGTCACCCGGATGCAAGGTAATGTCGCCTAGCCTGCCTTTGACCCGTTGCCCATTTCTGGAGACGGCCAGCACCACTGCGTTGTAACGGTGCCGGAAACGCGCCTCCCGCAAGTTGCTGTTGGCAATCGGGCTTTCGGTGGAGACCACCGCCTCGAACATGCGCCGTTCGTGCTGACGGCTATCCAACTTGAACAGTTGCCGGGGTGCCACCACCAACCCTTTGATGCGCCGTAACTCTACTACGGACTCGACCGCGCCGGCAAAAATCAGATGGTCGCCGGCCAGAATTTGGGTGTCAGGCGACACCACCGGGAAAATCTGGTCGTCGCGGTCGATTTCCACCAGATATAAACCGGGCAGATGCCGCAGCCCCGCTTGCTCGACGGATTGCCCGGCCAGCTCGCAGCCGGGTTCCACCTGCATTTCCAACAAGTATTCGCGCACATCGTCGAATTGTTCTATCGAGCCGGTGCGGTCGGGCAACAGCTTTTGCCCCAAGGTCACCAGGTAAATGCAGCCGATGATGGCCACCGGGACGCCAACGTAACCCAGCTCAAACAACCCCAAGCCCGGGATGCCCGCCTTTTGCATCAGGCCGTCCACCACTAGGTTGGTACTGGTGCCAATCAAGGTGCAAGTGCCGCCCAAAATGGCGGCAAAACTTAACGGCATCAAAAATTTGGACGGCTTGAAACCGGTGCGCTTGCACCAGTCCTGGATGGCCACGGTAAACATGGCCACTATCGGGCTGTTATTGATGAAGGCACTCATGAAAGTGGCGGGGAACACCAGCCGAATCAGGGCCTCGGTGTTCGTTTTGGGTTTGCCCAACATGGTTCGGCTGAGCCAGTCCACCGCGCCGGTTTCGCGCAAGCCTCCGACCACAGCGTACAAAATGGCCACGGTCATCATGCCTTTGTCGGAGAAACCCGCCAACGCTTCGGTGGGCGACAAAATTCCCGTCACGACAATAAACCCCAGCACAAAAATCAATATGACATCGGCGGAGAAACGGCTTCTGGCCAGCAGCCACAAGGTCCCTATCACCAATGCGGAGACTATCCACATTTCAAACGACATAACACTCCCGTTGTGAGCATAAAAAAACGAACCTGCATCAGCCGTTTGGATAACGGCCGATGCGGGGATTAAGAATGGGTTGACTGGAACCATCGCGCAGCGGCGCAGCCGGGGCATAGAGGCGGATACCCTCCAGGTTGCCAGTGAGGTATCTGCCCGCTTAGGCCTTGCTTAAGATTAGCGTTTTGAATTTTTTTTAACAAGCGACCGCCGCCAAATTAAACAGGCGGTATCACAAAAATAGGGGTTTACTTGCTAATTGCCCCGGCAAAACCCAATTGCCGCCAGGCTTCATAAAGGACAATGGCCACGGCGTTGGACAGGTTAAGGCTGCGGCTTTGCGCTTGCATGGGCAGATAAAGGCATAATCCATCCGCCATTTTAGCCAGCACCTGTGCCGGCAAGCCGCGTGTTTCAGGGCCAAACAACAAGGCGTCGCCGGCCTGAAAACGGGTGTCGCTGACCCTGTTGCAGCCTTTGGTAGATAATGCGAACAAGCGGCGCGGGTTTTCCTTGGCCAAGTAGTCCGCTAAGGAATCATGCACTTTAACATTGACCCATTCGTGGTAATCCAACCCGGCGCGGCGCAGTTTTTTGTCATCTAGGTCAAACCCTAAGGGTTTGAGCAAGTGCAACCGCGCCCCGGCATTGGCGCACAAGCGGATGATATTGCCCGTATTGGAGGGGATTTCCGGCTCATACAGGACAATATCAAACAAGGCCATCGATCACTGGTTATATCAAGTCAATTTCAATTTGCGCCAATTTCCAGATTTCCTTGTTGTACTCGCCGATGGTGCGGTCGGTCGAAAACTTACCGCTGGCGGCTGTGTTCAAAATGCTCATGCGCGTCCACTGCCTGCGGTCTTGGAAGGCGGTCTCCACCCGTTTTTGGGCGTCGACAAAGCTGCGGAAATCGGCCAGGGTCATCCAAGGATCATCCCGGCTTTTTAGGCCGGCGATGACGGGGTGGAACAGGCCGGGTTCAAACTGGTTGAAATGGCCGCATTCCAAAAGCTCCATGACGTTTTTCAGATCCGGGTCTTGGTCTATGAAGGCTTGGGGATGGTAATGCGGGCGCAATTCCTCGACTTGCTCTTCGGTCAAACCAAACAAAAAGAAATTTTCCTCGCCGACTTCCTCGCGGATTTCGATGTTGGCGCCGTCTAGGGTGCCGATGGTCAGGGCGCCGTTCATCATGAATTTCATGTTGCCGGTACCAGAGGCCTCTTTGCCAGCGGTGGAAATTTGTTCGGAAAG
>DBNZ01000018.1:3421-10817 GCA_002299495.1 Methylococcaceae bacterium UBA659 | reverse complement strand
CTTGACAAAAGCTTGATCATGACAATTTCGGGACTACCCAAACACAATGTACAAACGAATACTGGATAACCTGAATACCGCCGTACTGTTGTTTGATAACGAATTAACGCTGACTTACATCAATACCGCTGGTGAAGAATTGATGGCCGATAGCGCCAACCAATTGGTGGGGCAAACCGCCCTAGAATTGTTCCGGTCATCGGATGCCGGATTCTTAGCGAATTTAAGGCAAGCTTTGTCCACCCAAGAACCGTTGCTGGAACGCTTGTTAAGCCTAAACCGGGCAGGGCAGAGCGTCACCATCAACTTAAGTGTGACCCCATTGCACAACCGCCCAAAAAAAATCGAGTTATTGGTTGAGTTTCAGCAGGTTGACAACCAGTTGCGGATATCTAAGGAAGAACGGCTGATCATGCAGCAAAACACTGCCCGGTTGCTGGTCAGGGGGTTGGCCCATGAAATTAAAAACCCTTTAGGCGGACTGCGCGGGGCGGCGCAATTATTGGATTTGGAACTGGACCACCCGGAATTAAAAGAATACACAAAAATCATCATCGCCGAATCTGACCGCTTGCAAGGCCTAATGGACAAAATGCTCGGTCCCAATAAACCGCCCAATAAATCGCCGCTCAATATCTATGCGGTGCTGGAGCGGGTTAGGCAGTTGGTGCGGGTTGAATCTAGCGGAACGCTGTTGGTCGAAGCCGATTATGACCCCAGTATCCCCGATGTTTTGGCGGACCAAAACCAATTGATCCAAGCTATTTTGAATATCGTCCGAAATGCGGCGCAGGCCACCGATGGCAAGGGCAGTATTGTCATCAAAACCCGTATCCATCGGCATTTGCACATAGGCCGCAAGCACTACAAGTTGGCGGTAAAAATCGACATCATCGACGATGGGCCGGGCATTGAACCCGATATGATCCAACAGATTTTTTACCCTATGGTCACCGGGCGGGCGCAGGGTACGGGTTTAGGGTTGTCGATCGCGCAGTCTTTGATTAACCAGCACAACGGCTTGATTGAATGCGCTAGTGAACCGGGTCGCACGATTTTTTCCGTTTACTTACCGATCATTAGCCCGGGTGACTGACAATGAACCAATCTGAAACCGTCTGGATAGTTGATGACGACAAGTCCATCCGTTGGGTGGTGGAAAAAGCCCTGCAAAAAGCGGACATTATCACCCGTAGTTTTTCAGGGGGGGAAGAGTTCTTAGCGGCGCTTAAGGAAGGTTTGCCCGATGCCTTGATAACCGATATTAGAATGCCTGGCATCGATGGTTTGGCGTTGCTGGAAAAAATCCAGCATACCCATCCAGAGTTGCCCGTCATTGTGATGACGGCCCATTCCGATTTGGAAAGCGCCGTTTCCGCGTTCCATGGCGGTGCTTTTGAATACCTGCCTAAGCCGTTCGATATTAAGGAAGTCGTCGAACTGGCACGCCGCGCCTGCATTCATGGCCGGCAGCAGCGTCAGCGCAAAGAACCGGAGGAATCCGCAGCTCAGGCGGCCACGCCCGAAATCATCGGGGCGGCTCCGGCCATGCAGGAGGTATTCCGCGCCATTGGTCGCCTGGCGCGTTCGCACATCACCGTTCTGATCAATGGTGAATCCGGTACCGGCAAGGAATTGGTGGCCAAGGCTTTGCACCGGCATAGCCCTAGGGCAAAAAAGCCGTTTATCGCCCTCAACATGGCGGCCATCCCCAAGGATTTAATGGAATCGGAGCTGTTCGGGCATGAAAAAGGCGCTTTCACGGGCGCGGCCAGCCGCAGGTTCGGCCGGTTTGAACAAGCCAACGGCGGAACTCTGTTTTTGGATGAAATCGGCGATATGCCGGCTGAATTGCAAACCCGGCTGCTGCGGGTGTTGGCCGATGGCAAATTTTATCCGGTCGGCGGGCATGCTGCGATCAAAGTCGATGTCCGCATCATTGCCGCCACCCATCAAAACCTGGAACATTTGGTCAGCCAAGGTCGTTTTCGGGAAGATTTGTTCCACCGTTTAAACGTGATCCGTATCCACATCCCGCCGCTACGGGAGCGCAAACAAGATGTGCCGTTGTTGCTGAGTCATTTTTTAAGCCAGGCTGCGGTTGAATTGAATGCCGAAATCAAAGTCCTGAAGCCGGAGGCGGAGGCGTTCCTCAGTGGTTTGGATTGGCCGGGCAATGTCAGGCAATTGGAAAACTGTTGCCGCTGGTTGACGGTGATGGCTTCCGGGCGGGAGATCCATTTATACGACCTGCCGCCGGAGTTGCTCAATGCAACCCCTGAGCAACCTGCGGTCAGCGACGACTGGGAGACCTTGTTAAGGCAATGGGTGGAGCGGCAATTGTTGGCAAAGGAGAAAGACATAGCCAAACGGGCGGTTGCCGAGGTGGAACATGTCATGATCAAGGCCGCTTTGGATTTTACCCGTGGCAAACGCCACGAAGCCGCCTTGTTATTAGGTTATGGTCGTAACACCTTGACCCGGAAGATAAAGGAATTGGAGATTGAAGAGGATTGAAGGGTCAAAGCCCTAACCAATCACCCGCCAGCCCATACCAAAAAGGCAAAGTGACCAAACTCAACACCGTGGTAACGGTGACGGTCATCGCGTATAGGCCGCTGTCCAGGCGGTACCTGTCACAAAAAACCACGCCCATGATCATGCTGGGCATGGCCAAATTCACAATTGCCGCTGCCTTATGGTGGTTATCCAAACTGAGTCCGGTGGTTAAGGCAAAGGCGACCAACGGCATCAGTAGCATTTTTATCAAAATGACCGGAACCACATAAGGCATGTTGCGCCACCTGACCGCCCGCCAATTCAAAGCCAAACCCAGCGAAAACACCATCAACGGCACCACCGCCGCAGACAGTTTTTGCAAAAGGTCGCCCAGCCAATCGGCCGGTTGCAGACCATTCAGGTTTAACACGACCGCAACCGCCGCCGCCCAAAACGGGGGTGCGTTCAGATAGGTCAGCAACGGCAGGTGCGGGGCGTCCTCTGCATCACCGTAGCGGCGCACCAGCATCAGGCCAATGGTGTATAAAAAAGGCGAGGCGGCGAACAAGTCCATTTGGATAGCCACCGATCGCGCCCACTCGCCAAATGTTTGCTCCAGTACCGGCAGGCCGAGATAAGTAACATTCGGGAATATCGCTAGCAGCATGGCGCCCAGCCGCGGGCGCTGGAATCGGCATACCGTCCCGACCGCCCACATGCAAAACAGGCAAAAAGCGATACTGCCTATGCCTATTATCGTGTATTGCAAGGACTTGACACCAATATCGGCTCGCCAAAGCACGTTCAGCACCAAGGCGGGCAATAGCAGGTAGTACACCACGGAAGTGAGCGCTAAGCGGGTTTGGGCGGGATCCAGTCCGCCCGGTTTTAATAGACCCCAACCTACCCCTAAGGCCATCAGCAAAGTCATTTGCACTAAGGTCGATTCCATAACTTATGGTCTTTGCTGTGTTTATTGGAGAAACATTAAGGGGCGGAAGAAATGGCGCCAAAACAAAACGTTAACTTTAGAAAAAAATCCTGCTTTATGCCAACACCTTAATCGGGCGGATGGCTTGTGGCTTATGGCTTATCTTGAAACAGATGAAATTGAATTTTACCCAGCATCTTCTATGCTTAAGCAACCATGATGAAACAGGCCACCGGCGGGAACACCAGCGGCCCTGGCTTTGTCGTTTCCACAAGCCAATTAAGTCGCCCATGGCAGTGTGGATAAAGCTCGAAAACATGATTGAAGGCACGGTTATCTTCGCAACCGAACCGAAACTTGAAGGCTCACCACGGACAGGCCATAAAAAAATGAATATCATAGACTTAAGAAATAAATTTAGGGAAACGCCAAGCACTCGGCGGCTAAAAGACCGCAGAGACAATCCGTTTCCTTACGGCTCCGAGGAGTGGCGTAATTTTATTGTTGACAACGGCTTTGCCTTCCCGCCTGCCGACCGTCGAGCCGAGTCAAGATGCACCGATGATATGGTCTCCGAGGAAGGGCAGGGTAATGAACCTGAAAAGCCTTATGTCCGTATCCTATTAACGCCTGCTGAAAGAAAATTGTTAGAAGATGTTTTCTTGAGCGAACTGGAATAGCTTAAGTGATCACCTGACGATCAAGACGCTTGCTAATCAGGAGTGATCAAAGTCAATTATGGCTTGCCTTAATTGCGTTATTGCGTCCCGGTCAAGCCGCCCTGTTCGAATCGATGCTTCACAGAGCGCTCCCCTAAACCCCAAAAAATCCGGCTGCATGGGTAACAACCCAGCCACGTCCTGCCTCCGTAAAGACCCGGCCAAGCCGCAAAGCAGACCTAAGCCCTTAGTTAAGGCCACGAATTTTTTGATTTCAGCATCAGGCAGCACTCCAGTTAGCGAGCCTTTGCCTTTGCCGGCGGTATCGAGCATGGCGCCTTTAAAATGGGCCGTCCGCAGCGCGGGTAACAGTGCCCAATCGGGCTGTTGGTCGGCAAACAGAACGGCGACCAGATGCACGCCTTGTTTTGTTAGAACCGACAGTTGCTCTATGGCTGGCAAAGGTTCGCCACCCGCAAAAATGCCCATTTTGACATAATCAACACCCGTCGCCGCCATGGCCGCCACCGCATTGCTAATGATGCCGGGTTCCATAGGCAGGTCGCCTATGGTAGCGCTGATAGGGCGGCGCGGGCCGATGGCGGCGACGATTTCTTTGACGGTTGCTATATCTAACGCGCCTAACGCGCCCCGGTCCGGCCGTTTCAGGTCGATAATGTCAACGCCGGTCTCAACTGCGAGCCATGCCTCGTCCAAACTCATGACACTGGCCAGCATTTTAGCCATGGGTTTTCTCCGCTTTGAATTTTTCGACGGTCTCCATCAACCAACCCCAAGCCTCACGTTCCCGAACGCCTGCGGTCTTGTCAAAACCGATGTGCAAATAGGCCAGCTCCGTTTCAACTTTTGGCCACGGCAACATCGACAAACGGCTCACTAAAATAGCCGCTTCCAATACCGAAAATTGGGCGCGGTTAAAACCGGTGAAAGCTTTATGGTTAACGTTATGCACGGGTTTACAAAACAGCTTGGGGCGGACGGCGTCCTCTTCGACCCTTACCAGTTCGACTTCGGTATGCGCTAAGGCCGCAGCCAATACCTGCCCGGTCATTTTCTCGGCGGGGCGTAAAGGCCAATCCCGCCGTCCGGTCAGGCAACCGGCAAACACCCGGACATCGTCGCAATAATTGATGACGGCAGTGTGCGTGGCGAGCAGGTTGTCCAACGTCGTCGAGGGCCGGAACGGCAAGACCAGGAAGCCGTCGGCGATGGCATGGACGCCCATAGGCGCGATATGGGCAAGGCCGGAACGGCTTTGGGTGGTGACGATGGTTTCCAGGATCATGATTTTTTCAGCGTGCTGCCGACGGGTTTAAAACTGTGCAAATCAACCGTGGCGGCGACGGCTTGGTTGGTGCAGCCCCAGGTCAGTTTCTCGTCTTGGGTGAAACGTTTTCCTAATTGCCAGGCGATTTCCGCCCGCGCCAGCTCCACGCCTAAATAAAAGGCATGGCCGCCGTCATTTTCCACATGCAGGCTTGGGTATAAATCGAACGGGTCAATGGCGGTATAAAAGCCGTCGCGGTTGAAAATATGCACCCCCTCTGGGCTGGTTTGGATGCGGAAACTGGGGTCTTTGATTTGGACTGCCCATTCCTTGATTTCATCTAACGTATTTGGAAACGGTTTCGGCTCGTGCAAGGCCATTAAACCGGGGTCGATGTGCTTGGGCAAGGCTTGCTGTGCCTTGGCCGTGTACATGATGCGCCGCGCCAAATCGGCCTCCTGGACGGCGCGGCAAGCATGGGCGCTGACTTCGGTGGTTAGAATATGGTTGATATCCAACTCCGAACAAATCCCCAGCATCAGCGCGTTCATGCCTAGGGTATCGGCATGGGTCAGTTCGGTGATGTTACCTACGCCCAGCATCATTTCGACATCGGGGTGGCGTTGGCGGACTTCATGGTAACGGACGAGGGAGGCGGTAAAGCCGAAATGGATGGGGTCGAGGATCGGGTCGACGATAAACGGGCGGCCTTTAGCCTGCATCACGGTGACCGCCCTGTACAGCGAGGCCAAATCTTCATGCTGTTCGGGGATTAACACCGGCGTTGCCGCCACTTCGTCGGCAACCCATAAGGTGCTTTCATGCAGGCTCAGCAAAAAATCCGCCCCCGCCTTGCCGCCCCGGAGCAAATCGGCCGTTTCCAAGGAATCAATGCTGACCGTAAAACCTGCTTGTTTTAAGGCTGCGATCACCGCCTCCAGGTGTGGAAAATCGGTGCTGGGCAAGCAGCCGATATCGATGACATCGGCACCGTTTTGCCGAAAGTATCGGGCGCGTTTAAGCACGTCTTCAACGCTTAACTGCGGCGCATCGGTGATTTCGGCAAAAATTTTCACCGCGTACCGGCTAATATCGTGCTCTATGGCTTTACCGCCGAAGAACTCGGGCAAATCTTTTAGCTCTTGCGGTCCCCGCGACACCGGCAACCCTAGCTGTTCCGACAAGCTGTCCAAATCACCCCGGCAACGCCCAGGCACTAAGATGCGGTCGGCTCCAAAGGTGTCGTGCAGGCGGCGGCCTATCATGTCGGCGGTCATCAAGGCCGCCACTTTAACGCCCAATTGGTGTACGGTATAGGTGAATTCCGGTTGCATTTTTTCTAACATGTCACGCAGCTGTTTTTCCGCCAGTTTGCCGGTCAGGAACAAGATATGCTCGCTCATGGCAGTGACTTTAGTCGCTCCAGCACAGCCGCCTTTAATTCATCCACGTTTTCAACCACAGTAGTGTACGGAAATGTTTTTAGCTTGGCCGTCCCTGCTAAATCAATTGCCCTAGGATAAACCATGACCATGCCGCCGGGTGCCGTGGTCTCTATTTCTGGGGCGACATCGCAGGGATAAACGATGCTGGGTACCCGGCATTTGCCCGCTTGCGCGTACAAATTGGTGACCAAGGTGTCGGAAATCCCCAGCACACATTTTGCCACCGTGTTGGATGTGGTCGGCGCCATCACCAAGGTGTGGTAATGGCCTTTGTAAAACAAGCCCACCGGTGGCGCGGAGGCGGCCTTGTCCCGATAAACCGGGAACTTGGCGCGGATATCATGGAGGTCGATACGGTACATTTTTAATACTTCTTCGGCGGCCGGGCTGATAAATAAATCGACCCTTTCCAGGGTCAGCATAAAGTCCAGGCATTCTTTGATGAAATGCCCGGAACCGGTGACGGCCCAAGCCAAGCGGGGTTTATCCATTGCGGTGATGAGGGTTTCACTATTATTGAATCTAATCGATTATTATACCTTTTGCATTTCAACATCGGCATCTCATTTCCCTA
>DBNZ01000018.1:0-3038 GCA_002299495.1 Methylococcaceae bacterium UBA659 | reverse complement strand
GGCATAAAGGGGAGGGGTGCTGTAGGGTGTAAATAAACCTAAATGGGCAGCGCCAGAGACAGAGTAAAAAACTCATGTTAAAGGCCAGGTGTATCACTATCTGCAAAGGAAAACTTGGGCGATGCTTAAATTAGCCGACCAGCCACTGATCATGGCAATCCTCAACATTACCCCCGACAGCTTTTCAGATGGCGGCCATTATTTAAATATCAAAAACGCCTTGGCTCAAACCCGGCGCATGATGGAAGAAGGCGCTGACCTTATCGACATTGGCGGCGAATCGACCCGCCCGGGTTCTGAGCCGGTGTCCGCCGATGAACAAATCCGCCGGGTAATACCGGTGATTGAGTCTATCCGGCTAGAATTTGGCGGCGATATCCCCATTAGCATTGACACCACGCTGCGGCCAGTCGCCGCAGCGGCTTTGAAAGCCGGAGCCAATCTCATCAACGATACCTCCGGCGGCCTCGATGACCCGCATATTTTAAGCCTGGCGGCTCAAACTGGAACGCCGATAGTGTTGATGCATAGGCAAGGTTCACCTAAGACCATGCAGGACAGACCATGCTATGGAGACGTGGTCAAAGAGGTGTTGGCGGGCTTGCAAGAGCGCATCGCAGCGGCCCGGCAAGCGGGCGTCCAGCCTGGCGACATCATCATTGATCCAGGCATCGGTTTCGGCAAAAGCAAGCGGGACAACTTGGATTTGTTGGCCCATTTAGGCCAGTTTGTCGCGACCGGCCACGAGGTTTTGTTAGGCACAAGCCGCAAACGCTTTATGGGCAGTATTTGTGCGGTGACAGAACCCTGTGAATTGGTCACCGCTACGGCTGTTACCACCGCGCTAGGAGTGATGGCGGGGGTTAGGCTGTTTAGGGTCCATGATGTCAGGGAGAACCGGCAGGCGGCGGATGTGGCGTGGGCGATTAGGGCAAGAGGGGGCGGTAACTGATGGCTTAGGGGAATAGGCGGCTTATGTTGTCTTCGATACTATGCCGCGAACACCAAACAACCGGTCCAGGGCTTCATGCAGTTCGTCTATGCCTTTCTTTTTCAATGATGAAAACAATTGCACAGAGACCGGTATGGTCAATACGGATAATTCTTGCCGCACCTCCAATAAAATCCTTTGCCCGATGCCCGGGCTGAGTTTGTCGGCTTTGGTCAAAATGATATGCAGGGGCAATTGCGAGTGTTGACACCAATTGACCATCTGCCGGTCGTAGTCGGTGAGCGGGTGCCGGACATCCATTACCAATACCAAGGCGGTAAGGGATTGCCGTTTGACCAAGTACGACTCCAGCAATTTTTGCCACTGGATTTTGACGGCTTCGGTCACTTTGGCATAACCGTATCCGGGCAAATCGACAAAACGCAAGTCATCTTTGATGGTAAAGAAGTTGAGCATTTGCGTCCTGCCGGGGGTTTTACTGACCCGGGCCAAATTCTTTTGCTGGACCAAGGTGTTGATGGCGCTTGATTTGCCTGCGTTGGAACGGCCGGCAAAGGCAATTTCCTTACCACTGTCGGGCGGATTGGTTTTAATGTCTGGGGAGCTGGTCAAAAATTTTGCCTGGTGGTAAATCGGGTTCATCGTCACCTCGCCTAAGCTTACGGATTAAGGTAGAATTTCTGGGCGCACTGCCTGCCTGCATTGGACACAGACTATAAAAATAACATGATACCGAGGAACATCCGATGAAAAACAAGTTGCCGGGATTTTTATTGGCGCTGGCCCTTGCCAGCACCGCACCCATTTTACACGCCGCAAGCAATGCCGATGACGGCAAAGAAAAAGTCGGCGTTTGCGCCAGTTGCCATGGCGAACAAGGGAATAGCCTAGTGGCGGCATTCCCAAAATTGGCCGGCCAACATGCTTCCTATTTGGTCAAGCAATTGCAGGCGTTCAAAAAGGGCGGCCGGAAAAATGCCATGATGGCGGGCTTTGCCATGCCGCTCAGCGATGATGATATGGCGGATATCGCCGCCTATTATGCGGGGCAAAAAATCACTCCGAACGAGTTGCCAGTGCGGGATGAAGATGAAGAAGGCCAAGCCGGAACCCAAAAAACCGTGCCAGAATTAATCGCACAAGGCGGCGACCTGTACCGGAACGGCAATTTGGTGCGTGAGGTTTCCGCTTGCATCGCTTGTCATGGACCAACCGGCGAAGGCAACAAGCCTGCGGCGTTCCCGTCATTGAAATCACAGCATGCCGATTATTTAATCAAGTCCCTGACCGATTACAAGATGGGTCTTCGTGGCAACAACTCTGGCAATATCATGCAAATGATCGCCAAAAAAATGACCGAGGAAGAAATTAAGGCGGTCGCTTACCGTATTTCAATGATGCCATAGACGCAAAGCCCACTCGAATTTTAACGCTTCATAAGGAGAACCTTGACCATGCTAAAAAAACTCATGCCCGCTTTTTTATTGTCCATTTTAGTTTGCCTTCCTATGTTGGTGGTAGCCGAAGAGGACGCTAAAGGCTATCAGATCCTTCCCACCGCGCAACCAACCCAAAACCCCGATAAAGTCGAAATCATAGAATTTTTTTGGTACGGTTGCCCGCATTGCTACAGTTTTGAGCCGGAACTGACGGCTTGGCTGAAAAAGAAACCCGATATTGTTGAATTTATCCGCCATCCGGCCGTTTTCAATGAGACCTGGGGCAAGCACGCAAAAGCGTATTTTGTCGCCGAAGCTTTAGGCGTGGTCGACAAAGTCCATGCCGATTTGTTTGATGCGGTGCAAAACAAAAAGCAAAAGCTGGACAACGCAGCGGAGCTTGGCGATTTTTTCGCGGCTCACGGCGTAGATAAGGAAAAATTTAAAGCGGCTTACAACTCCTTCGCCGTGGATGCAAAAATGCGCCAAGCCCCCGTCATTTCCAGTCTTTATGGCATTACAGGGGTGCCTGCCATCATCATCAATGGCAAATACGTCACCAGCGGCCCAATAGCCGGTTCTCATGCAAAAATGCTGGAAGTGATGGACCCGGTGGTTTAAAAAAAAAAAAAAACACAAAAAAAAAA
>DBNZ01000014.1:5437-6591 GCA_002299495.1 Methylococcaceae bacterium UBA659 | reverse complement strand
GGGCTTGGCCAACCGAGTCGTAAGCATGCAGGTAAACCCGCGCGTATTTGACGGATCGCCACAGCCGTTCGACCAAGACATTATCTCGCCAGGCGCGACCGTCCCTGCTTAACTGGCAGCCCTGGTCGGTGTTAACGAGCTCCGGTCTGCCGTAGTGCTTGAGGGCCTGCTCCAACACGTCCACGGCATGACCGGCTTCCAGGGTGATCGCCACCTTAGCGGCCAAGACTTTGCGAGTGGCCCAATCGACGACCGCCGTTAAATACGCGAATCCCTTGGCCAGGGGGATGTAGGTCGTATCCAGCGCCCATGAACGGTTGCTTCAAATGCAGTGGATGCAGTCGCTTCATAATATCTAAATCGTGCTCCGAAACCGGCTTGGGCCAGTAATACACGCTGCCGCGGCGGATACCCCATAGCCTGGCCTGCCGACCGATCGGCAGCTTCGCTTGACGGTCTGTCATCGCTTTGCGCTCAGCAATCCCGCTTTGGTGAGCGCGTTCCTTAAAAAATCGTTTTCTAATGCGTGCAAGTCAACAGGCGGCGATTCGGGTTCCGTTGATT
Source organism: Methylococcaceae bacterium UBA659 (assembly GCA_002299495.1). Taxonomy (GTDB): domain Bacteria; phylum Pseudomonadota; class Gammaproteobacteria; order Methylococcales; family Methylomonadaceae; genus Methylovulum. Next base: position 6,027 of record DBNZ01000014.1, on the reverse strand, counting down.
TGCCAAACACCTCGGCGGCCGGCTCGGTCAACGGTTCTTTCCAATCGACAATCTGATTTTGATGAACCTCGAACGCCTAGGTCAGCTGGGCCAGGGTTTTATCGCCCGCCAAGGCTGCCAAGGCAACTTTGGCTGGCTTTAAAGATCGGGGAATGTTTTCTTCTCGGTGCTTTGGACATCTTCTGCTCCATTTCTTTGTCCTTACGGACGGTCAAAAGTAGCAGGGTTTTTCACTTAAGCCACTGTTCAATTTTTCGGGGCCAGCTCTCCCAGATTTTCAGACTGTCGTCAATGCGTAACTCCTATAAATATCAACTAATACGGTTTTGCCAAGCTTTGGTATAGTTTTATGAGTAATCTTGAGAATGATTCTTATTAATGATATTATAAACATGAGGTTTTAATTTAATTTAATTTTTTCCTGAAATGGTCCACGGAAAATTTAATATCCGGTGCTTTCAGTCCAAGAAAGGTTTTATTTTATGAGCAAACAATCTATGCAGCGGTTTTTTGGGAATCGCAAAAACAAAATCCTTGAGAACATTATCACCACGGTGTTGATGGCCGCATTATCTTCGGCGGTCATGGCC
>DBNZ01000014.1:1486-5063 GCA_002299495.1 Methylococcaceae bacterium UBA659 | reverse complement strand
GCCGCCGACCCGCCCTCGGCTACTACCGAGTCGGAGTCTGCGGGTGAGGATCAGCTAGAGGTCGTCGGTGAGGATGGCGCGATGTTACCAGCCGTTACTGTTGTCGGCGAACGCTCTGTCCCATCGACAGAGCCGATGGTAGGTTATGTGGCGGAAAAAACGTTTTCAGCTTCTAAAACCGATACGCCGTTGCTTGAGGTCCCGCAATCGATCAGCGTGATCGGGAAAGACGAAATCGCCGCCCGCGCTTCGCAAAGCGTGACCCAGGCGGTCGCCTATACGCCAGGTATAGTCAGCGGCATGTTCGGCCCTAGCACCCGCGACGATCATTTTCATATACGCGGCTTTTCAGCCACCCAATTTCTGGACGGCACCCGTCTGATGAGTTCCACCGCCAGTTACGCCCAATTGCGGGTAGACCCTTACGGTTTAGAGCGGGTTGAGGTGTTGCGCGGGCCGTCGTCCATGCTTTATGGGCAGAACCCGCCAGGTGGCTTGGTCAATATGATGAGCAAGCGCCCGACCAGCGACCCGCTCCATGAAGTCCAGTTCCTCGGCGGCAGCTTTGGCCGTGTGCAAGGCAGTTTGGATTTAAGCGGGCGGGTGGCGGGGCGTGATGATGTGTTGTACCGCTTGGTCGCTTTAGGGCGCGGCAGCGATACCCAAGTCGATTTTGTCGAGGATGACCGTTATTACGTCGCACCCAGTTTTACTTGGAAACCTGGCGATGCGACGACCTTTACTTTTTTAAGCCTTTACCAAAAAGACCAAACCGGCAATGCCATGCAGTTTTTGCCGTACGAAGGTTCGGTGCTGCCCAATCCGAACGGCAAAATCCCCATCAACCGCTTTTTGGGTGAGCCGGGCTTTGACTATTACAACCGCGAGCAATTCGCGGTCGGTTACGCCTTCGAGCATCATTTCAATGAGGCGCTGACCTTCCGCCAGAATCTGCGTTATGCCGATATTTCCAGCAGTTATGCGGGTGTTTACCCGGATTACTATTTCGGCTTTGATTTTGCGACCGGAAAGGCCATTCCGGGCGGCAGTTTTGTCAATCCAGAAATGAGTAAAATCAATCGCTATGGCGCCATTTACGATGACCAGGCAGGCACTTTTACCTTAGACAACCTACTGCAAGCTGAAGTCCAAACCGGCCCCGTGCGGCACACCTTACTCGCAGGGGTGGATTTCCGGCATTTCAATACGGAAAGGCAACGCGGGTTTACCGACTGGGAATTACCAGAATTGATTCTTGATGTTTTTGATCCAGTGTACGGCGCTAGGTTTGAAAAACCGACGCTTGAAAAATTTTCTATCCAGGAGCTGAGCCAGACCGGAATCTATGGCCAGGATCAACTGAGATGGGGCCGGTGGCTTGCCACTGTCGGTGTCCGCCAAGATTGGGCTGCTTCGGAAATGTCGTCCAACTTTAATCCGAACACTGGGGCTTATGAACAAGCTGAGTCCCGGGTCGATTCGGCATTTACTTACCGGACGGCCTTAACTTACCTGTTCGACGCAGGCGTGGCGCCTTATTACAGCTACGCCACGTCGTTTGAACCGACGCTGGGTACAGACTTTTTTGGCGCATCCTTCGATCCCTCCACCGGCCAACAACATGAGGTGGGCATCAAATATAAACCCCTCGGCTACAACGCTTTGGTCACGGCGGCCTGGTTTTATTTGACCCAGCAAAATTTCCTCACCGACGACCCCCGGCCTGGCCATGATGGTTACAGCATCCAAACCGGCGAAGCCCGTGCCCAGGGCGTGGAGTTGGAAGGCAAGGCCAGTTTTGATATAGGTTTAGATGCTACCGCCTCTTATACCTACACCGACACCGAAGTGACCCAATCGGGCCTTGCATTCGAAGTGGGCAAGAACCTGACCTACACGCCGGAGCATCAAGCCGCGTTGTGGTTGGATTACACCCAGAAGGGCGGGGATTTTTCCGGCCTAGGGCTGGGCGGTGGCGTACGTTACATTGGCGGCAATTTCGGTGACTTAAGCAATAGCCAGGAAGCACCGTCCTATGTGCTGGTCGATGCCGCCGTGCATTACGACTTGGACAAGCTGGACACGCGGCTGCACGGCATGCGCCTAGCGGTTAACATGAACAACTTGTTGGACAATCAACACCTGACCACTTGTTTTGGTGGCAACTGCTTCTTCGGCGAACGCCGCTCGGTGTTGGCCAGCCTGCGCTACAACTGGTAGGTCCCGGCAATGCGAAAAGGATGGGTGCGGCTGCACCGCTATCTAGGATTGACCGCCGCCTTGTTTCTGCTGTTGGCCGGCTTCACCGGCAGCATCATCGCCTATCAAGAAGAGTTCGATGCCTGGCTGAATCCGCAGCTTTTTAACAGCCCCGCTCGTGGGCCGTTGCTAGGCGCTGCGGAATTGTTGGTGCGCCTAGAACATGAGCTGCCGCAATACCGGGTGGTCTCACTGCCGTTGCAACACCAAGTCGGCCAAGCGGTCAGGGTTACGGTGCGGCCCGCCGGGGAAGGGCGGGGCGAGGATGCCGACGAGCTGTTCATCGACCCGGTTGACGGCAAACTGCTGGGCGGGCGGATTTGGGGCGCTTGTTGCCTCGAACGCCAGCATCTGATCCCGTTTATTTATGTGCTGCATTACAGCCTGCAATTGCCGGGCGAAATCGGGTTGTGGCTGATGGGGGTAGTAGCGATAGTTTGGCTGTTTGAGTCATTGCTCGGCTTTTACCTAACCCTGCCTAAGTTAAGGCCGCAATCCAAAGCGTTATCGCAAGAACCGCGCCTAGGGCACAAAACCTGGTGGCAACGCTGGGCGATGGCCTGGCGCATCAAGCCGGGTGCAGGTGGCATCCGCTTCAACTTCGATGTGCATAGAGCCTGTGGTTTGTGGCTGTCCGCCTTGATGCTGATAATGTCCGTTAGCGCGGTCGCGCTGAACTTACACGACGCCGTGTTCGAGCCGGTCGTGTCGTTGTTTTCCGAATTTACCCCGACGCCGTTTGATACCCGCGAGGAGCGCGGTGAAGCGATGGAGGCGGAAGTCGCCTTTATCGAGGTGGTGCGGGTCGCCGTCGGCGAGGCGGAGCGGCGGGGCTGGCAGAAATCCCAAAGCAGCATTTTTTACAACGCCCAATTCGGCATTTTTGGCGTCGGCTTCGGCGGCGAGGACGGTCTAGGACCGTGGTTTTTGTACTACGACGGTGTAACTGGCGGCTATCTAGGCGATTACATCCCTGGCAGCGGCACGGCGGCGGACCGGTTTGATGCCTGGCAACTGCCGTTGCATAGCGGCCGCATTATCGGTTGGCCGGGGCGGGTGGTGGTTTCGCTAATCGGATTAGCCGTGCTGGTGCTGGTGATCACCGGCGTACAAGTGTGGCTGAGTAAAAGCAAGTCGCCCCGCCGCATTTAATCGCCCTATTTAAACCGTCTCGAAAATTGTGCCGGAATAGCCAGCGCAATTTCGCCGGTTTCTTCGGCGGCTCCGGTACCACCACCACCACCACCACCGCCGTCGTCGTCGCCGTCGCCGTCGCCGAAAAAATCGGCCGCCGCTGTTCTGGCGTTAACCGCGAATC
>DBNZ01000014.1:0-1106 GCA_002299495.1 Methylococcaceae bacterium UBA659 | reverse complement strand
TTCGATTTTCATGTCTCACAGAGGCAGCCACGCCCTAAATTTTGTAAAAACGACGACATTTCCCGTGACTGACCGGAAATAGAGCTATCGGCTGAAAAAAACAGAATCAGAGAACGTCAAAATAATTTTGCTCGATGGTTGCATGATAGTTTTCAAGTCCCTTACAATGAATATTTTTTTTCAAAAAAAAATATCCCAATGTGCCATTTTCTTATATCCTTAACAATGGTTAGTGCTTTAATCCTAATCACCCAACGAGAAGCTTACGCTATTCGACCTTTTGTTACAGACGATGCAAGGGTTGTAGGTAAAGGGCTTGCACAAATGGAGTCATGGTTTATTAGTGACCGTGAACACCTTGGACATAATGTACTTGGTGCAATAGGCCCAACGGACTGGCTTGAAATCACAACAGGATTTGTGCATGGAAGTGGCTATCATGGTGCAGATATCGGCTACACAATCACTGGGCCGCTGTTTCAATTAAAAACCCTTGTTCATGAAGCCAAACCCAACGCTTTGCCAGGGTTGGCATTTGCCGCTGGAGTCTTGTCTCCGTTTGGTTCTGGGCTACTCACCCCGAAGGGAGTCAATACATTTGGCTATATGGCATTAACACAAGCTTTATTTAACAATGATTTACTTTTACATGCTAATTTAGGGGTTGCCACTGCTGACAAAAAAACGCATTTGATGGTAACCCCAATTACGGGTTTTGGTTTTCAAGCACAGGCTATTGCAGGGTTACATGCTGTTGGGGAAGTTCACTATGGAGACCCTTATGATCCTATTTCACCAACAGGCGAAACTCAAATTGGCTTCAGGTATTTTGTCAATGATAACCTTCAATTTGACGGTACTGTTGGAAGACATATTGAGAATAACTATAACTATGACCAGTGGTGGACTTTGGGCATTCGCATTGTTAGTCCGCCTCTTTGGTAGTATTTCTAAATAACCCACTGAAATTAATAATTTTATTTTAGCTTTACTTTAAAAGTGACGCTATAATCAAGCCCAACAAGCCAGTCAAAGGGACGCGCCGCCCGTTGGCGGTTTTGAAGTTTGGTTTTTTTCAAGGTCCGGCGGCTTCGTTTACGCTTAGT
>DBNZ01000211.1:3325-3927 GCA_002299495.1 Methylococcaceae bacterium UBA659 | reverse complement strand
GACTTAATCAGAGCTTCCTTAAAAAATTGCTCGCCCGCCTGATGTTGTTCATGGCGGCAGCCATTATGGCTAGTGTTTGTATGTATTGGCTTCCCCAGAGTATTGCTGGCTTCATTTACCGTTCACACTTGCCCACCGCACCGCAAAAAACTTTCACATGGACGCAGCAGAATGACCTCCCCCGCTCTTAATGTTCTCGCCGAAACTTTAGCCGCGAGCATGGCTGTCAGTGCGGTGTCAATGAGCGGCGTATTCGCCTTATGGCTGAAAACCGAAACCTTACAGCGGGTTATCCCGTATCTGGTGGCTTTAGCGGTGGGCGTGTTGTTGGGCGATGCTTTTATCCATCTGATTCCCGATGCCGTCAACCGCCAAGGCTCGGTGTCTAGCGTGTGTTTACTGACGCTGGCGGGTGTTTTTAGCTTTTTTGTCTTGGAAAAATTTGTCCGCTGGCGGCATGACCATCAGGTGCTTGCCCCTGAATACACGCCCGCAGCTAAGGAGACTCTGAATCAGTCCTGCGACCAGCAGTTGATTCCGTTCGTGGTGAGCGTGTCGAACCCTGAACGGAATCAACTTATTCAGGGCATCCCTAAAAACAT
>DBNZ01000211.1:0-2938 GCA_002299495.1 Methylococcaceae bacterium UBA659 | reverse complement strand
ATCGCCGGCAGCTTCATGGTTGACCCGGTATTGGGCTATACCACCACGCTGGCGATTGTCGTCCATGAAATCCCGCAAGAAATTGGCGATGTCGGCGCCTTGGTCTACGGCGGCTATACGCCTAAGCAAGCCCTGCGCTATAACTTTTATTGCTCGTTGACCGTCATCGTCGGCGCGCTGTTTACGCTGTTGTTGGGCAGTATCGCCGAAGCCTCATTGGTGTTTTTATTGCCTATCGCGGCGGGCGGCTTTATCTACATCGCCGCCACCGATTTTATGCCGGTATTGCATGAACATACCTCCTCCAGCCATCTGGTCGGGCAAACCCTGATTTTTGCGGCAGGCGTGGGCTTTATGCAGCTTATCGTGATTTTTGAACACTTTTTACTGACCTGAGGAATGCTATGGCAGCCGTTTTACAGCCCCGCTTTTCAAACCACACCGCCCAAGCCGTCATTAGCGACAACCTCGCTGATTTAAGCAAAATTTATGCTGACGGCATCCATATGTGCATCGTACAGCGGACAGTCTCTGAGCCAATCGGGCTCTTTGTCCGGCAACTGTTACAGTACCCGCACGACACCAGCGTCTTGCAAACCGTGACCATGGGCGCGTTTGATTTTCAACAACTGCTGCCGCAACCCGCCCACTGGGCGGGCTATCGTGAATTTTGCCAAGATATTGAAAACATTACCGCCCTGTTCAGTGATTTATTCGCTTTACGCCAAGTGGGCTTGCGGCTTCACACCCTGGACAAAGCCATGTGCCCAAAATTTCACGTCGATAAAGTGCCCTGCCGCTTGATTTGCACCTACGGCGGGCCAGGCACCGAGTGGCTGCGCGATGGCGATATTGACCGCCGTAAACTGGGCGCGGGCGCAAATGGTATGGCGGATTCGGCATCCGGTTTGTTGAAAGCCCATGCGGCAATCCAAACCGTGCCAACAGATGCCTTGGCCTTGCTCAAAGGCAGCGCATGGGAAGGCAACGAACAGCACGGCCTAGTGCATCGCTCGCCGCAACTGTCACCCGAAGCCCCGCGCCGCTTGTTGTTGACGCTGGATTTTGCATAAGGAGAACCAAGCGATGCCAATCTACAAACTAACGGGCGGAAGACTGTTTGATCCCGCCCAAAACTTGGCGGGTGAACCGGGTGATATCTATTTCCGCGATGAACGCATTATTGCCGCCGACCCTGCCCTTAAAGTTGACCGGGAGTTTGATGCCACAGGTCTGGTAGTGATGGCAGGGGCGATTGACATACACAGCCATATTGCCGGCGGCAACGTCAACACCGCCCGTTTGCTGTTGCCTGAACAACACCGCAATTTCATGGCCAGGAAACTCGGTCATGCCTTCAGCACCGCAAAATGGTCGACCACGGAAACGGGCTACCAATACGCCAAAATGGGCTATACCACGGTGGTTGAACCTGCTGTGCTGCCTGCTAATGCCTTGGACGCCCATTTGCAAATGGCGGACATCCCCATTATTGACACCGCAGGTCTGGCTATTTTGGGCAATGACAATTTTTTATTGCGCTTGCTTCACAACAAAGCCAGCCAAGGGCAGATCAATGATTACGTCGCTTGGGTCTTACAGGCAACCCGTTGCTTAGGGTTAAAAGTCATTAATGCCGGCGGCGGCGAGGCATTTAAGCATAATGCCCGCCAGTTTGGTTTGGATGACGAAGTGCCGGATTACGGCATCAGTTCCAGAGCCATTCTCCAAGCCTTACAGCGTGCGGTTTGTGAGCTGCATGTCCCACATCCGGTGCATGTCCATTGCAATAACTTAGGCATTCCGGGCAATATCGACACCGCCTTGGCCACCATGGAAGCGGCACAAGGTTTGCCTATGCACTTGGCACACATCCAGTTTTACGGCTATGGCAGTGAGGGTGACAGAGGCTTCTCATCGGCGGCGGCCAAATTGATCGACGGCTTTAAAAAGCACCCCAATATTACGATGGACGTAGGGCAGGTATTGTTTGGGCAAACCGTAACACTGTCCGGCGATGTCATTGCCCAATACAGCCGCCGTCACGATGCCAACCCCAAAAAATGGGTGGTTTGGGATGCCGAATGCGAAGGCAGCGGCGGCATCGTGCCTTACCGTTACCAACCACGCAGTTTTGTCAACAGCTTGCAATGGCTGATCGGCTTGGAAATATTCTTGTTGGCCGAAGACCCTTGGCGCTTGTTTTTTACCACCGACCATCCGAATGGTGCGCCCTTCACTTGCTATCCGACTTTAATACGTTTGCTCATGGATGCGGATTACCGTACGCACTGCCTCACCGCCTTACACCCGGACGCGGTTGCCATGAGCTTGGTCAAAGACCTAAAGAAAGAATTTTCCCTCACCGACATCGCCATTATGACCCGCACGGCAGCCGCACGTTTGTTGGGACTGGCCGACCGTGGCCATTTGTTGCCGGGGGCGCTTGCCGATATTGCCGTTTACCATGAACAGGCCGACAAACAGGCGATGTTTGCCTCAGCCGCGATGGTCTTTAAAAATGGCCAGTTGGTCGTCAAAGACGGCGAGGTGCTGGCAAAACCCGTAGGTCAGGCACAAGTCATAACACCCGCATTTGATACCCGCATCGAACGCGACATCCAAGCGTATTTTGACCGTTATTACAGCTTGGCATTAAGCAATTTTAAAATTGATGACGTCGCCTTTGGGCAAAGTGACAACAAGCGGTTTTTTGCCCATGCTTGCCATAGAACCTAGCAGACTGGGTTTTTTTCACGGCCTATTCTTACCACTTATTTTTATCAGGACTTTCCCATGACTGAACCCAACCGAAGCTTCCCCGTCCCCGTCACCATCCTGACCGGATTTTTAGGCGCGGGCAAAACCACTTTACTGAACCGCATCCTGTCTGAAAACCACGGCTTGCGTATCGCCGTGATTGAAAACGAATTCGGCG
>DBNZ01000028.1:8409-8977 GCA_002299495.1 Methylococcaceae bacterium UBA659 | reverse complement strand
GCTGGGTTTGCCATTACCGGTGGGAGTTGGGCTTACGGCGGCTTATTTTACACCGATTGCTCTTTGTTTGGTATTTGTAGGAGGCGGGGGCAGGGTGTTTGTGGTATCACATACCAAGTGGCCTGTGTGGACACCTATGGCCGACAGGTAAAAGTCCCACCCCGGGACCATAGGTATCTACACAGGTTTTATAGCACGTCATTCCGGCAGGCTCTGCCGGAATGACGATGTTCAGTAAATGGATACGGGTTTGGCCAAAAAAAGCCAAAATAAAAAACTATGGTTATGTACAGAGAACGCTTAGGGTTACTGTGCGGTTATAAGTGATATTTCACTTCCTTCTTACTTGGACAAGCATGCAGACACCTTACCAAACTATTGGCATCATCGGTAAACCCAGCGACCCTAGCATTGCAGGCGCGTTGGCCGTGGTATGCCGGTATTTGCGGGAACAAGGCTATAACATCGTTATTGCCGCCGACAGCGCCCGGTTCATCCAAGGCCAGCCGACCGCCGCCGTTTGTGCCGCAGGGGACATCGGTCGGTGCTGCGACCTGGCTATAGCCAT
>DBNZ01000028.1:2619-8109 GCA_002299495.1 Methylococcaceae bacterium UBA659 | reverse complement strand
GGCGGCGACGGCACGTTTTTGGCGGCAACCCGCGCCATTGTGGCTTACGACATCCCTATCATTGGCATCAACCTGGGGCGTTTGGGCTTTTTGGTGGACATTTCCCCCGCCGATTTGCCCGATAAATTACATCGTATCCTGCAAGGCCATTACACCGAGGAAAAACGTTATCTATTGCGGGCGAAAATTATCCGCGCCGGGAAGGTGCACCACGAAGAAACCGCCGTCAACGAAGTGGTGGTGCATCGCTGGATCACCCCGAGCATGATCGAGATTGTCACCAAAATCGACGGCGTGTTCCTGAATTCGCAGCGTTCCGACGGCCTTATCATTTCCACGCCGACCGGCTCGACGGCTTATTCCTTGTCGGCGGGCGGGCCCATCATTTCGCCGTCGTTGCATGCGCTGGTGTTGGTGCCGTTAAATCCGCATACCTTGTCTAACCGGCCCATTGTCATTGCCGACAGTTCTGAGATTGAAATCAGTTTTTGCCAAACCAAACAAATCAATGCGTTAGTGACCTGCGACCATATCGAAATCCCGCAAGTATTGATCAGCGACAAAATTTTAATCAAAAAGGAACCGAAACCGATTAGAATTTTGCACCCAGAAGGCCATGATTTTTTTCAAATTCTCAGAAACAAGCTGAGCTGGAGCAGCGGCTACCACAACCCACAATGCTGACGAATCTTTCCATCCTCGACTTAGCGGTAGTAAAAACGTTAGACCTTGACCTTAACAAAGGCATGTCGGTGCTGACCGGCGAGACCGGCGCCGGCAAGTCTATTTTGTTGACGGCCTTAGGTCTAGCCTTAGGCGACCGTGCCGATTCTGGCTATGTGCGGCCCGACAGCAAGCGCGCGGAAGTCAATCTGGAATTCGACTTGGCCGATGCCGCCCCGGCTAGGGAATGGTTGCGGGACAACGAACTGGATGATGGCCCGCATTGCCTGGTCAGGCGGGTGGTGAATCAGGATGGTCGCTCCAAGGCCTACATCAACAACCGCCCTGTGACCCTGCAAGCATTGCAGGAACTCAGCGGCAAGTTGGTGGAAATACACGGCCAACACGCCCATTTGACGCTGTTGAACGCCGATGAACAACGCCGTTTGTTAGATGCGTTTGCCGGTAACCAAGCGTTGTTGGAGCAACTGAATGTTTGTTTCCGGCAATGGCAACAGGCCTACAAGGAGCTGGCGGCCTTGGTCAAGGCCAGCGCCGACCAAACCGAACGGGAAGAATTGTTGCGCTACCAAATGGACGAATTGCAGCAATTGGACATGAAACAGTTCGATTACGCGGCCTTGTCGGAAGAACATGACCGGTTGGCGAATTTAGGGAAAATTCTCCAAACCGGCCAAGGTTTGTTGGACGGGCTTTATGAAAATGACGCATTGTCCGCCAATGGCATACTCAACCGTAGCGTTTCCGAGCTTCAGCAAATTGCCCATTACGCCCAGGAATTGCAGGGCATCGCCAGCCTTTTGTCCGAAGCACAAATCCAAGCGGAGGAAGCCGCCCTGCAATTGCGGCGGTTTTTGGACAGCCAAGAGGCCGATCCGGCACGGATGACGGAATTGGAGAACCAGTTGGCCATCATCCATGCCTTAAGCCGTAAGCATCACGTCAAGCCGGAAGGTTTGCCAGCCCAGCTCGCCAAACTGGAGCAGGAACTGGGCGCACTGACCCACAGCAGCGAACGCATCGAGGCATTGCAAGACAGCACGGCCAAGTTGTTGGCGGACTACCAGGCATTGGCCAACCAATTAAGCCAGAGCCGCCGTAGCGGCGGCGAACGCTTGCAACGGCAAATCTCGGCTATGATTAAGGAACTGGGCATGCCGCAGGGGGAGTTTCTGGTCACGGTCGAAGACCAGGCCGGCGAGGCGCCAAAATTGCACGGCAAAGACCAAGTCTGTTTCCTGGTCAGCGCCAATCCCGGCTTGCCGCCCAAACCCTTGGCGAAAGTGGCGTCCGGCGGGGAATTGTCGCGCATCAGCTTGGCGATCCAGGTGACCACCTCAAACGACAAGACCACGCCGACCATGATTTTCGACGAAGTGGATTCCGGTATCGGCGGCGGCATCGCCGAAATCGTCGGGCAAAAGCTGCGTAGCCTTAGCCAAAACCGGCAAGCGCTGTGCGTGACCCATTTGCCGCAGGTGGCCGCGCAGGCGCATCACCACTTGTATGTGCAAAAAAACCACGAAACCGACATCACGTCTTCCACTGTCCGGTTGCTGACCGGTGACGAGCGAGTCGAGGAAGTCGCCCGTATGCTGGGCGGCGTCAACATCACCGCGAACACCTTAGCGCATGCCCGGGAAATGTTAAGCCACGCCGACCTCGGCGTCGCGCCAGTCACTTTATAAAAACAGGGAAAAACCACCATGACACGTTTTCCGGCCGAATGGGAACCACAAGCCGCCGTTTTAATCGCTTGGCCGCATCATACCTGCGATTTCGGCGACCGCATGGAGTCGGTGGAGCAATCCTACCGCTGCATCGCCGAAACCATCAGCCGTCGTCAGCGACTTTTAATTGTTTGCCGTGATCACAAGCACCAACGACATATCCAAGCCTTGTTGGCTGACGGTTTGTCAATTGAGTTTATTCTGGCGCCGGTCAACGACATTTGGGTTCGGGATACCGCGTTCCTGACGGTGGCACGGGACGGCGCGGGAGTATTATTGAATTTTAAATTCAACGGTTGGGGCGGAAAATATCCGCACGACGACGACGATGCGCTCAACCAACGCTTGCTGGCCCATACCTTTTTTCAAGGCCAAAACCATGCCGACGTTGATTTCATTCTGGAAGGCGGCAGCATCGAAAGCGACGGCCAAGGGACGCTCATGACCACCCGGCAATGCCTGTTGCACCCAAATCGGAACAAAGGCTTAAGCCAGCAGCAAATCGAGCGGGTCTTGCAGCAACAGTTTGGCGCAAACCGGGTGTTGTGGGTGGAACAGCCGCATCTGCCCGGCGACGACACCGATGCCCATATCGACACCCTGGCCCGTTTTTGCCCTGCCAACACGATCGCCTACACCCGTTGCGACGACCCGCTTAATCCGTTGTATGCCAGCCTGAACAACATGGAAGCGCAGTTACAAGCGTTGCGCACGCCGGCGGAGCTGCCGTACAACTTGATCGCGCTGCCGTTGCCTAAGGCTATTTTCGCCGAAGACGGCAGGCCATTGCCCGCGAATTACGCCAATTTCCTGATTATCAACGATGCCGTGCTGGTACCTGTGTATGGCGACGATAATGACGACGTTGCAGTACACCGGCTGGCCGCCTGTTTCCCCGGCCGTGACATTATCGCCACGCCGTGCCGACCGTTGCTGCATCAGTACGGCAGCCTGCATTGCATGACCATGCAGTTTCCCAGTCACTAGCCAGCACTCGGTTTGCAAACAAAGCAATATCCGTTAGATTGTAATTTTTACCTACCCTAAAAAACCATGAGCCCATTGCTACCTTTCCAAATCCACGGCAATGCTGACCACGACGGCGGCATTGCCGGCGCTGTCGCTGAACTGCTGACTTATATCGAAGGCCTTTCCGGTTTAGGCGCAGCCGAACTGTTCGCCCTAATCTTGCCCGGCGTTGCCACGCTGGACAACATCCACCCGATGCTAGTGCATTTCCCGATCGCGTTCTTGTCGGTTTTTTTTGTCCTCGATACCATCGGCAGTTTGGCGCATAAACCACAATGGCGGCAAGTCGCCAGTTGGCTGTTGTATTTCGGCACCGTTTCGGCCATTTTTACCGTGATTACCGGTTTCATTGCCGCCAGTGAAGTCGCCCACGGCGGCAACGTCCACGACATTATGGAACGCCACCAACAGCTTGGCCTGTTGGTGTTGAGCTTTGCCTTGGTGTTGACGGCTTGGCGGGCAAAAACAGGCGTCTTGCCCAGAGGCGGGGCGAACAATTTTTTCCTAATCCTAGCCGCGCTGATGTGCGGGTTAATGATACTAGGCGCGGATTTGGGTGGCCTGATGGTTTACAAATTTGGCGTTTCTGTCAAGGCCTTACCCGTTGGCGAAGAGACCCTGAAACACCAGCATGGGGATACGCAGTAACCCTTACGGGGCCGCGTTTTCCAAGACAAGCCCAAACAATTCACGTTAGAATAACGGCCAGCAACCCCGCCTGAACCAGCATTTACTCGTAGGACAGACCCATGGCCGAAAGCACCGAAATCACCGAAGTCCCCAGTCCATTTTGCGGTATCGGCACCGATGACCTAGGCATCCAAGTGGACGGCAACACACTGAAAGTCACCGCCAATGGCTGCGGTGTCAACACCCCCCTGTTCGAGCAAGCCCTCACCGACACCAGCCCCCGCGTCAATGGCGTGGAAACCCATTTAGAGGCGGCTATCGCCAAGGCGGCGGAGTGGTTGCGCCAGGCCCATTTGCCCGTGATCGGCGGCTGCGCCACCGATGTCAACGGCATGCGCGCCTTGTTGGCCTTGGCCGACCGTTGCGGCGCGGTGGTCGACCACATGAACTTCAACAATACGCGTAATAACTTGCTGGCCATGCAAGACTCCGGCTGGATGACCACGACACTGGCGGAAGTGAAAAACCGCTGTGATTTGCTCTTAGTGGTCGGCACCGATGTCGAGACCTTCGCGCCGCGATTTTTCCAGCGTTATCTTTGGACGGAGGCGATGTTTTTGGACGAACCCAACCAACGCCAAGTGATTTATCTAGGTCAAGCCCCGTCCGGCGACGCTGCGACCTCGCCCAACGGTGCCCAGGCACAAGTCTATGAATGCGCCGTCACCGCTTTGCCTGAGGTGATGGCGGTTTTGCGGGCGTTGGTTAAAAACCGGCCAATCCATGCACCACAGGTCGCGGGCATTTCCGCAACCGATTTGCAAGCCATAGCCGACCAGCTTAAGGCCGCCCGCTATAGTGTGGTCACCTGGGCTGCGGGGGCGTTTGCTTTCACCCAAGCCGAATTGACCGTGCAAATGCTGTCCGAGCTGGTCAAAGATATCAACGACCAAAACACCCGCTGTTCCGGGTTGCCATTGGGCGGCCAGGAAGGCGACCAAACCGCCTACCAGGTCTGCGGCTGGACCACAGGGTATCCGGCGCGTGTCCGCTTTAGCCGTGGCTATCCAGAATACGACCCGTTCCTGAACGATTCGCGCATTTTGTTGGAAAATGGCGAAGCGGACGCACTGGTTTGGGTGCAGGCGTTCAATACCAAAGCCGTGCCACCCGTCACCCACCTGCCAACCATCGTCATCGGGCGTTCCGGCATGACGTTTAAAAAAGAACCGGATGTGTTCATCCCCGTTGGAACCCCCGGCTTAGATCACGCGGGTCATGCTTACCGGATGGATAACGTGGTCGCCATCCGTTTGAAAAAACTGCGCGATTCCGGTTTGCCCAGCACATTTGAAGTATTGAATGCGATTGCTGAATCTATGTTGGGTTAAATGGGGAGCGGCCAACATGCAAACCC
>DBNZ01000028.1:0-2221 GCA_002299495.1 Methylococcaceae bacterium UBA659 | reverse complement strand
TCGCTGAATCGGTTCCTGCGTCGCCTTTTTCAACGGGCAAATATTTGTCAGCGGCCTAACTAACCCAAGCCGCCGCCAACACCCCTCAAAAAGCCGCTTGAGCTAACTTTAAAGTCAATAGGTCAACTTGCAATTAAACCCTAGCGGCCAGCGGCCAGCGGCCAGTTCGCTATAAAACCAACGGCCAGCTCTTAAAGCGAGGCGACCCATTTCAGGTCGCCTCGACGGAACAAAACCACTTACCATCAAGCAAAACAAGCCAACATTTAGCCTTTTCGGGCAAGAACTTCAGCCATAGCTACCGCAAGGAAACACCATGCTAACCAAACTCACAGGCGGCATCGTCTACGACCCCGCTGCTGGCATTGCCGGCCAGCAACAGGATATTTACATCGAAAACGGCCGCATCATCAACCCGCCGACCGAAATCAAGCCCGACAAAGAATACGACCTGAAAGGCAAGGTAGTCATGTCCGGCGCCATCGACATGCACACCCATATCGGCGGCGGCAAAGGCAACATCGCCCGCATCTTACTGCCGGAAGACCACCGCGCCGATCCTGCCGCTAGTACCCACATCTGCCGTTCCGGCTGCGGCCACGCGATGCCCGGCACCTTCACCACCGGCTACCGCTATGCCGAAATGGGCTACACCGCAGCGTTTGAGCCTGCCGTGTCGCCGATCAACGCCCGCCAGGCGCACATGGAAATGGGCGACATCCCGATTTTGGACAAAGGCGGTTATGTCATGATCGGCAGCGACGATTATTTGCTGCGGATGCTCACGGCCAAAAAAGACCAAAAAGCCATCAACGACTACGTCGCCTGGACCATCAACGCGGCCAAGGCTATCGGCGTCAAAGTGGTCAACCCCGGCGGCATCAACGCCTTTAAATTTAACCAACGCCAATTGGACTTAGACGAACAAAACGCCCATTACGGCGTAACCCCCCGACAAATCTTGCAAGTCTTGGCCACGGCGGTCAAGGAACTGGGTCTCAGCCATCCTTTGCACGTCCACGGCTGCAACCTAGGCGTACCCGGCAACGTGCAAACCACGCTGGACACTATCCAAGGCATCGGCGGCTTGCCCATGCACTTGACCCACATCCAATTCCACAGCTACGGCACCGAAGGCGATTTCAAATTCTCCTCAGGTGCTGCACAAATTGCCGAAGCGGTCAATAAAAACAAAAACATCACCATTGATGTCGGGCAAATCCTGTTCGGGCAAACCGTCACCCTCTCCGGCGACGCCATGCACCAACACGCCAACCGCCGGTTCGCCAAACCCAACAAATGGGTGGTGATGGACATCGAATGCGAATCAGGTTGTGGCGTGGTGCCGTTCAAATACCGCGACCAAGACTTCGTTAACGCCCTGCAATGGGCGATAGGTTTGGAAATCTTCTTGCTGGTCGATGACCCGTGGCGCGTTTTCCTGACCACCGACCACCCCAACGGTGCGCCGTTCACCAGCTACCCGCATTTGATCCGCTTGTTGATGGACAAGACTTTCCGCAATGACACGCTGGCGACTATCCACCCGGAAGCGCAATTGCGTACCACGCTGGCATCCATAGACCGCGAATACACACTGCAAGAAATCGCCATCATGACCCGCGCCGGCGCGGCTAAGTTGATTGGCCTGAAAGACCGTGGCGGTTTGTCACCCGGCAACTGGGCGGACATCACCGTCTACACCGACAACCCCAACCGTGAGCAAATGTTTGGGAACCCCGATTATGTATTTAAGGACGGTGAGCTGGTAGTAGTGGATGGCAAAGTCGTCCACGTCAAATGGGGAACTACCCATGTGGTCGAACCGGATTTCGATGCGTCTGTGGAAAAGGGTTTGAAAGACTACTTTGACCGCTACCTGACCATGAAACTGGGCAATTTCAAAATCAGCGACGATGAAATCACCGAAGATGGGCGCGGCAGCATTAGCGTGCATCCCTCGCCCCCCCATTCATGATGAGCCGCAGGGTTGTTTCCTAGTCGTCGATTTATTGAACGCGGCGTGATGCCGGTCTAGCTTGGCTCAGAAGTTGCGGCAAGCCCTTTTGACTGGGCAAAAGGTTTCGTAAAAACGCCCATATACGCCGACAGCACCTTTGGTATCAAGGCAAGTGCCCAAAAAATTAACTATTGACCCGGCCTTGCGAGCGGGTCGAAAGGCGCCTGTGCTGCGATGGGTTCTCGGCAACTGCTCCTGCGT
>DBNZ01000076.1 GCA_002299495.1 Methylococcaceae bacterium UBA659 | reverse complement strand
GCCTTCGTCGATGCCGATAAAGGCGTGCCCGATGCCGCCGCCGCGTTGGAGGGCGCACGGCAAATCATCATGGAGCGCCTGGCCGAAGATGCCGCATTGTTGGCGGATTTGCGCGAACAGGTCTGGCGGCAAGGTGTGATGGTTTCGGCGGTGGCCGAAGGCAAGGAACAAAAGGCGGAAAAGTTTAAAGATTATTTCGATTACCAAGAAGCTATCGCCAAAATTCCTTCACATCGGGCTTTAGCGTTGCTTCGAGGTGGCAATGCCGGGTTGTTGGACCTGCGCCTGCAACCGGCCCAGGATGCGGCGGCGGGGCATAATGCCTGCACCAGTCAGGTGGCTAGGCGTTTGGCGATAAAAGGTAACGGCCAAGCTACCGATGTTTGGTTGGCGGAAACCGCTCGCTTGGCTTGGAAAATCAAATTGTTCACCCGTCTGGAATTGGATTTGAAACAACGCTTGCGGGCAGCGGCGGAGCAGGAGGCGATCCGCGTATTTTCCAGCAACCTGCGGGATTTGCTGCTCTCGGCGCCGGCCGGCGCGAAGGTGACGATGGGGCTGGACCCGGGTATACGCACCGGCGTTAAGCTGGCCATCGTCGATGCCACCGGCAAGTTGTTGGCGACCGACACCTTGTATCCGCATCCGCCGCGCCAGCAGTGGGATGAGTCTATCGCCACGCTGGCGAAGTTGATCGCTGCGTTTAAGGTCAATTTGATCAGCATCGGCAATGGCACGGCGTCGCGTGAAACCGACCAGTGGGTGGCCGATGTGATGAAGCGGCATCCGGAATTGAAATGCAACAAGATGGTGGTGTCGGAAGCGGGCGCGTCGGTGTATTCGGCTTCCGAGCTGGCGGCGAAAGAGTTCCCGGATTTGGATGTGTCTTTGCGCGGTGCGGTGTCCATTGCCCGGCGCCTGCAAGACCCGCTGGCGGAACTGGTAAAAATCGAGCCGAAGGCCATAGGTGTCGGCCAATATCAGCACGATGTCAACCAAATGCAATTGGCGCGGGGGCTGGATGCCGTGGTCGAGGATTGCGTCAACGCGGTCGGCGTCGATGTCAATACGGCCTCGGCCGCGTTATTGCAGCAAGTGTCGGGATTGACCGCCAGCGTCAGTGACAATATCGTCAGCTACCGCAACGAGAACGGCCCGTTTAAGGATCGCCTGCAATTAAAGAAAGTGCCGCGTTTAGGCGGCAAGGCCTTTGAACAAGCGGCGGGGTTTTTGCGAGTCAATCAAGGTGACAACCCGCTGGATGCGTCCGCTGTGCATCCAGAAGCTTATCCTGTGGTCGAAGCCATCATCGCCCGCAGCGGCAAATCTATCCGTGATTTGATCGGTCAGAGTGCGTTTTTGCGCCAGCTCAATCCTAACGACTTCGTCAACGGCCAATTCGGTCTGCCCACCGTCACCGACATTTTGCAGGAGTTGGAAAAACCGGGCCGTGACCCTAGGCCGGAATTCAAAAGCGTGGAGTTCGCCGCCGGTATCGAGAAAATCACCGACCTGAAACCCGGCATGAGTTTGTCAGGCGTGGTGACCAACGTCGCCAATTTTGGGGCTTTTGTCGACATAGGCGTGCATCAGGACGGCTTGGTGCATATTTCGCACTTGTCGGATACCTTCGTCAAAGACCCAAGGGATGCGGTGAAAACCGGCGATGTGGTAAAAGTGCGGGTGCTGGAGGTGGACGTGGCGCGCAAACGGATCAGTTTGAGTATGAAATCATCGGCGGATGTTGGGCTGCACGGACAAAAAACCGCTCAGAAGAACACGGTAAAAAATACCGGCGGATCTAATCAAATAGCTTCCAGCGCAATGGCCGACGCATTATTTAAGGCGTTGGGGAACTAAAAATTAAAGCTCTGCTATACTTGCTGGAGTCAATCCAAAACCAAGAACCATAGGAATTGCCATGAATGAATCTAACCGGTTAACCGCGCCGCTGATTTGTGCTGCGTTAATGAGCAGTGCTTTCTCCGTCGTCACCTTGGCGGAGGAACATGTTGATTATGCGGCCGTTGCCCAAACAGCCAGTAAAATTCAGAACCAAGCCCCTTGCAGTTATGGTCGGAAAATTAATGAAAAAGGCCTGCGTACCGTGGCTAATTTGTTATTAAGTTTTCCGGAAGTTCCTAAAGGCATTATTAACGTTACGAATGACAGCAATATTTTTTTTGGTTTGACCGGCGGTTTATTGAAAGGCGTCATCAATATGACCGGGCGGTTGGTGACGGCCGTGGCCGATTTGGCGACGTTGCCCATCCCGACTAAACCGGTGGTCTATCCGCTGTATGCTTGGGAAGATTTCGATCAGGACACTTCTTATGAGGACTTGTTTCGTCTCGACAAATGCTTAGACGGTGATGCGGTAGTGGGCAAGCCGGAAGCGGCGTCGGCACCGGTAAAACCGGCCGCTGTTGCGACTCCGCCACGGCAGGCTATTGACGGCCGTAGCGGTTACAATGGCCAAACCAATCAGAAAATTGACGGCTTATTTCAACAACGCATGATGAAATAGCCGCCGCCTTTTTCGATCGCTTTTTAATTTCCCCGCACTTAAAGGTTCTAAAGTTATGTCGATGAAAATAATAATGGTCTTAGGTTTTGCCGCCACTGTGTTGTCGGCTTGCGCCAGCATCGTTAATCATGGCTCAAACCCGGTGACTATCAGCAGTTTTCCGAAACACGCGGATTTTGACGTGATTAACCAACATGGAAAAGTGATCCATAGCGGAACCACGCCTGAAACGGTAAGCCTGAAACCGGATGCCGGTTATTTTAGAGGCGAAAAATATACGCTTAAATTCCAAAAGGAAGGTTTCGGCGTCCAGACCGCGCCGCTTAATGCCGACTTAAACACCTGGTATTGGGGCAATTTGTTGCTTGGCGTTATTCCTGGCATGTTACTTATTGACCCGTTAACCGGGGCGATGTGGTCCTTGCCGGAATCAAAATCGGTGTATTTGATGCCTAACCCAAACTGATTAGCCGGTGACTATCGATGTTTTCCGATAGCTCCACTATTAGTAAACGCTACGACCGCATCGCTCCGTTTTATGATTTACTGGAAGCGATGATGGAAGGCTTGTTCTTTAAGCGTTGGCGGCAAAGGCTTTGGCAAAAAGTTGACGGCCATCATATCCTTGAAGTAGGGGTGGGGACAGGGAAAAACTTCAACGTTTATCCACAAGCCGCAAGGATAACGGCGATTGACTTTAGCCCGAAAATGCTGCTTCGAGCGGAGCGTAAAAAAGCCTTGAGACGTATTAACGTGGATTTGCAATTCATGGACGTGCAATCCCTTTGTTATGCCGACAATAGTTTTGATACGGTTATTGCCTCGTTTGTGTTTTGCTCAGTCCCTTTGCCCGGCAAGGGGCTTAAGGAGATTTACCGGGTTTGCAAGCCGGGCGGCCAAGTTTTGTTGTTAGAGCATGTGTTAAGTTCTTATTCACCGCTTGCTTGGTTAATGAACAGGATTAACCCTATAGTAGTGGCTTTAATGGGGGCAAATATCAACCGCAATACGGTTAAGAACGTCAAGGCCTGTGGTTTTTCTAAAGTCTTCGTCGATGAGTCCAGCACTGACATCATTAAGCTGATAGAAGCAAGGAAATAATAAATTGCTTTTGCGGTTAAAGGTTTTCATACAAATCTAAATACAATTCGGCACTGCGTCGCCAGGAAAAATCTTTCCGCATGCCGTTGATCTGTATTTTTTTCCAGGCGCTTGGATTGTTGTAAAGCAACAGGGTGCGTTTGATGGCTTCAAGCAACGAACCGGCGGATGCGCCCTTAAACACGATGCCCGTTGCAGTTTTGTCGGCTATGGAGTGGGGTAGGCTGTCAATTACGGTGTCGGCCAGTCCACCGGTTTTTCGCACTATCGGGACAGTGCCGTAGCGTTGGCTGTACATTTGGTTAAGCCCGCATGGTTCAAATAAGGATGGCATCAAGAAAATGTCCGCACCCGCCTCGATCAAGTGGGCCAAGGATTCGTCATAGCCGATAACTAACGCAAACTTTTCTGGGTGACGGTTGGCAAATTCGGCCAGCCGGTGTTCGATAAAGGGTTCACCGGAACCTAGGACAATCAATTGGACGGGCATTTTTAGTAATTCAGGCAAGCTGTCCAATACCAATTCAATGCCTTTTTGTCTGACCAGTCGGCTGATTAAACCGAACAACGGCGGCTCCTCCGCAAGGGGTAATCCCATCCGGGTTTGCAATTCGCGTTTATTGGCCGCTTTTAGTTCTAAAGTGGATTCATCATAAGTTTGTTTTATGTAGGCGTCGGACGCCGGATTCCATTGCTCAATGTCGATGCCGTTGAGGATGCCGGTCAACTGTTTTTTTCTGAACGCCAATAAACCCTCTAGGCCATAGCCAAATTCTGGGGTTTGGATTTCTAGCGCGTAGGTAGGGCTGACCGTTGTGATATGGTCGGCATAAACCAAGCCGCCTTTCATAAAAGACAGCATGTTATAAAATTCTAGGCCTTGGGCATTCCATAATTTTCCCGGAATATTTAATGAAATCGCCTCGGGTGCAGGGAACAGGCCTTGATACGCTATGTTGTGGATAGTGAAAACGGTTTTCGGGCGTTTTTTTTCTAATGACAAATAAGCGGGGACCAAACCGCTTTGCCAATCGTTACAATGGACGATGTCGGGTTTCCAATTTAAATTGGCCCGATTCATAGCGACTTCCACAGCAATACGGCAAAAAAGGCCGAACCGTTGGCTGTTGTTTGGCCAAGATTGGCCTGCTTCATTGGTATAAGGATTTCCGGCGTGGCCAAAAAAGTCTGGGTAATCGACTAACCAAACGGGAATCTTGGAGCCTGGCATTCGGCTGTAAAGAATATTGACCGGCAGGTTGTCAACCCTGATCGTGCCCATGTAAATCGGTTTCTCTGCCAGCTTAAGGCTTTGATAGTTGGGAATAATCAGGCGGATGTCTTGGGACAGGTTCGTTAATGCCTTAGGTAAACTGGCCGAAACATCGGCCAACCCGCCGGTTTTTATTAACGGATAGGCTTCGCTGGTCACGAAGAGTATTTTTTTCATATCGCTTCCTATTGCGCCTCGGCAAATTTTTATAGTTGGGTTAAGTGGGGCAAAAAAGCATATTCCCCACTTGGGTAATAGTCGTTAACGCTATCCGAAGCGGTTGTTTTAATTATAGGATTTTCAATATGACGCCGGCTAGGGGGGGTAAGGTTAAATTGATAGAATAGGGGCTGTCCATCCAGGGTCTCGGTTCGGAAACAGCGAAGCCATTGCCCATGTTGCCGCCGTCGTAATAAGACGAATCGGAGTTGAAAATTTCGGTGTAGGTGCCCGCTCTTGGGACGCCAATCCGGTAGTTTTCGCGGGGGACTGGCGTAAAGTTGAGGATAATCACTAAATCTTGGTCGTCGTGCTTGCGCCGGTAACTAATGATCGATTGCTGCACATCATGGCAATCGATCCAGTCAAATCCATGATGGTCGAAGTCATGTTGGTACAGGGCCGGTTCAGATTTGTATAATTGGTTGAGGTCTTTCACCAGCGTTTGTATGCCTTGGTGGTGTGGGTAGTCCAAGACATACCAATCCAAAGGCCGGTTGAAATTCCATTCGTTCCCTTGGCCAAATTCGCAGCCCATGAACAGTAGTTTCTTGCCCGGATAGGTGAACATGAAGGTGTAAAGCAATCGCAGGTTGGCGAAACGCTGCCATGGGTCCCCCGGCATTTTATTCGCCAAGGATCCTTTGCCATGGACTACTTCGTCATGTGAAAAAGGCAGGGTGAAATTTTCCGTAAACGCATAAAGCAAACCAAAAGTCAGCTTGTCATGATGATATTTACGATGGATGGGCTCCCGGCTCATATAGGCGAGGGTATCGTGCATCCAACCCATATTCCATTTCATGGAAAAACCAAGGCCGCCCGCCCAGGTGGGTCGGGTCACTTGTGGCCAAGCGGTCGACTCTTCAGCCATCATCACGGTGCCCGGATGTTGGCTATGGGTCACGGTGTTGAGTTCGCGCAGGAAATCGATGGCTTCAAGGTTTTCATTGCCGCCATACTGGTTGGGAACCCAGTCGTTTGGGTTGCGGGAGTAGTCAAGGTATAGCATGGACGCCACGGCGTCCACCCTGAGTCCGTCAAGATGGAATTCTTCCAACCAAAATATCGCGCTGGCCAAAAGGAAATTTTTGACCTCATTGCGCCCGTAATTGTATATCAGTGTTCCCCAATCCCTATGCTCGCCTTTTCGTGGGTCTTCGTGTTCGTACAGTGCGCTGCCATCAAACCGAGCTAGGGCATAGCCGTCTTTGGGGAAATGGGCGGGTACCCAATCGAGGATAACGCCTATCCCTTTTTGGTGGAACGTATCAACGAAATAGCGGAAATCATCCGGTGTGCCGTGACGGCTGGTCGGGGCGAAATAACCGGTTGTCTGGTAACCCCATGAGGCGTCTAATGGGTGTTCGGTTATGGGTAGCAATTCGATATGGGTAAAACCAAGTTTGGAGACATAATCAACCAGTTGATCCGCCAATTCCCGATAATTTAGAAAATTGCCTTGGTGGTCTCGTTGCCAAGATCCTAGATGCACTTCGTAAATTGAAAATGGCTCATGAAGCCAGTCAAAATTAGTTCGGGCTTGCATCCAGTCCTGGTCTTGCCACACATGCAAACTGCTTGCCGGTACTATTGATGAAGTATTCGGCCTTAATTCGAATTGTTGTCCGTAAGGGTCGGATTTAACCAGCAGTTGTTGGTTGTACCGGTTCAAGATTTCGAATTTGTATAAATAACCAGCCTTGATGCCGGGTATAAACAATTCCCATAAGCCATTGCTACCTAAGCATCGCATGGGGTTGCAGCGCCCATCCCAACGGTTGAAATCACCGATGACACTGACCCGTTGGGCGTTAGGGGCCCAAACAGCGAATAAAACTCCGGCAATGCCATCCACGGAGTGTAAATGGGCACCTAGTTTTTGATAACTGTGCCAATGCCTGCCTTCCGAAAATAGGTATTGGTCAAATTCTGGTAGTTGGGGGGGGAAGTCATAAGGGTCGTAACCTTGATGGGAATGGCCTTTTTTATCGACCCAGCTTAACAGGTAGTGGCCATGCAATGCTTCATCGGGAATCAGGCATTCAAAAAAGTCTGTGCCTATTATGCGCTTAAATTCGGTTTTAGAATCAGCTAGGCTGACCGATTCCGCCGAAGGTAAAAAAACTTTGATAACGGTTTGGCCGTTTTGTTGGTGGCGGCCTAGAATCGAAAAGGGATCGTGATGGCTGGCGGCTATTATTTTTAGTGCATCGGCGTCTAAGGTAAGGGTCGATTGCTTTTTCACTCTGCTTTGCCTCAATGTAGTAGAATAATTCGTGTAAACCATGTTATCAAACGCAACCAAAATTGTGAACTTATTCCACGGGGAGAGAGTTATGTCTGATTTATCCAACATTAATGTCCATCATTTGACTAGGAACACCATAGCTCTGATTCTTGCCGGGGGGCGCGGTTCGCGATTAATGGATATGACGGATTGGTGTGCAAAACCGGCGGTGCCTTTTGGGGGTAAGTTCCGGATTATCGATTTCGCCTTGTCGAATTGTATAAACTCGGGCATCCGAAAGATTGGCGTGTTGACCCAATACAAGGCCGATTCCTTAAT
>DBNZ01000111.1:11904-13436 GCA_002299495.1 Methylococcaceae bacterium UBA659 | reverse complement strand
GGTTTGATAGCGCAAACCGGACATCCTAAGGCATTGGGGGCGGCGTTGACGCATCCGTACATCACCACGGATTACTCGGAGGCTCTGATTGAGCTGATTACGCCGCCATTCGCCGATGTTGCCGACACCTTAGTTTATTTGCGGAGGCTGCATCAATATGTTTATCGGCACTTGGCCGATGAATTGCTGCTAGGGGCAAGCATGCCCTGTGGCATCAGCCATGATGAAGCTGTCCGCATCGCCGAATACGGCAACTCGAATATCGGTCGGTTAAAGCATATTTACCGGCATGGCCTTTGGCATCGTTACGGTCGCACCATGCAATCCATTGCCGGTATCCATTTCAATTATTCGGTGCCGGAAGGGTTGTGGCCGATGCTGCACCAGCAAGCCAACAGCCCGCTGTCGCTGGAGGAATTCACCGCCGACGGTTATTTTGGCCTGATCCGCAATTTCCAGCGCGTCAGTTGGTTGGTGTTGTATTTGTTCGGTGCCTCCCCGGCCATTTGCAAAAGCTTTTTCAATAGCCGCCCTGAGCTAAGGGCGCAATTTGACTGGTTCGACGACCATACGTTGTACCACCCTTATGCGACTTCGCTGCGTATGAGCGACATCGGTTACAAAAGCAAAAGCCAGGCCAGTTTAAAAATTGATTACAATTCCTTGAACGGTTACGTTGACAGCTTGTGCAGAGCCATCAACACGCCGTATCCCGATTATGAAAAAATTGGCGTCTTGGTGGATGGGCAATACCGCCAGCTCAACAGCAATATATTGCAAATTGAAAACGAGTTTTACAGTACCATGCGGCCAAAACAAATCGCCCGTTCCTGCGAAAAACCCACCTTGGCATTAAAACGGCGTGGCGTCCGTTATGTGGAGATGCGGGCGTTGGATTTAAACTTAACCCACCCTATCGGCATCGACCAGGATTGCGCTTGCTTCATCGAAGCCCTGTTGTTGTCCTGCCTGTTGGCTGACAGCCCAAAGCAGCCGGTTGAAGCACAGCAAACCAATAACCAAAACCAATTGGCCGTCGCCCACAGGGGGCGGAGACCCGGGTTGTTGTTGACCCAATTTGGCCAAAAAATTCCGTTACCAGACTGGGCGCTGCAGGTGGTCGATGCCATGCGGCCTATTTGTGCAATTTTGGATGGGAATAACCCAGACCAACCCTATCAACGTTCTTTAGATAAACAACAAGCCTGTTTAGATAACCCGGATTTAACCCCGTCAGGACAAATGCTGGCTGACATGAAAGCATCATCCAAAACGTTTGTCGCCTTCGCTTTGGAAAAATCTGCCGGACATGCGGCTTATTTTCGCAACCATCCCTTGGAACCCACTGAACTGGCGGCATTTGACGAATTGGCATTGATTTCACATGCGAAACAATTGGAGTTGGAGCGGCAACCTCAACCGCCATTTGACGGATTTTTACGCAGCTTTTTAACCCAAACCTGTTCCTAAGCCATAGCCGATTTTGATATTGCACCCCTACAAACCGCATTGGTGGGCAAAAGCCCTATCCT
>DBNZ01000111.1:9313-11531 GCA_002299495.1 Methylococcaceae bacterium UBA659 | reverse complement strand
GTACTTGTGCCCTTTTCAGGGTATGTCGGAATGACGGTTAATGTTTTGTGTAGATAGCTATGGCCGTGATGGGGGTGTGGTAGGAGGACGAGACTAAAAACGCATGCGGCCTGCATGCCAGAAACTTGCAAGCGCTTGGGGGATAAGGGCTAGTGCTGGAGTAAAATGCTTTTTTACCCAGGGCCGAATGCCGACAAGCTTTATGTGTTTTGCACCACGATGTTGGGAAACCGGCGGCTGAAATCCTTGGCCTTTAACGCCAACCTGGCCGCCGTTTTCCGGGCGATAGTACGGTAAATTTCCGCCGCACGGCTATTGGGGTCGGCAATAACGGTTGGATGGCCGGAATCGGCTTGTTCCCGGATACGGATGTCCAGTGGCAACGCCCCTAAAAACGCCACCTGGTTCACTTCCGCCATCGCCTGGCCGCCGCCAGTGCCAAAAATGGCCTCTTCATGCCCGCATTGGCTGCAAATATGCAGGCTCATATTCTCGACGATGCCTAATACCGGCACGTTGACCTTATTGAACATGCCCAAGCCGCGTTGCGCGTCGATTAAGGCAATGTCCTGCGGCGTGGTGACGATGATGGCACCGGAAACGGGGATTTGCTGCGCCAGTGTCAGTTGGATGTCGCCGGTGCCGGGCGGCAGGTCGATGACCAAGTAATCCAAGTCATCCCAATTAGTGTCCCGCAACAGTTGCTGCAAGGCATTAGTCGCCATCGGCCCGCGCCAGATCATGGCTTGCTCCGCTGGCACCAGATAACCTATCGACATGGTTTGCACCCCGTAGGCCACTTTCGGGTTCATAGTCTTTTTGTCCTCGCTGTCGGGCAGCCCGGACAAGCCCAGCATGGTCGGGATGCTGGGACCGTAAATATCGGCGTCCAAAATCCCCACGTTCGCCCCTTCCGCCACCAGTGCTAAGGCCAGGTTCACCGCAGTGGTGGATTTGCCCACCCCGCCCTTGCCGGAAGCCACGGCGATGATGTTTTTGATGTTGGGGCAGGGTTTTAAGGTTTGCTGAACCGCATGGGCGGTGATCTTGACATCCGCATAAACTTGGATTTCGCCGATGCCCGGCAAGGTTTGTAACAAACCAGCGACTGCCGTTTTCAATGCGTCGAGATAGGTTTTTGCCGGATAACCCAGCTCCAAATTAACGCTCACCTTATCGCCCTCGACAGAAACACTCTTGACCGATTTCGCCGTTACTAGATCCTCACCGTGGTGCGGGTCGATAAATGTTTTCAGCAGGTTTTCCACAGCCTGTTTGCTAATGTCCGTCATGTAATGCTCCGGTGAGATAAAAACTGATTATTTTACTCAGAATATAAGGCAGGAAGACAATTTTCAATCCAATGGCAGTGCGTAAGGTTACGCGCCGCGTATCTTTCCATGCGGTTGGCGATTAAAAAATCCAAACGGTACGCCATGCCTACCCTGCGGCAGCTAATGGTAGTGAGCCTGCCGCATCACTGGCTACTTAGCGCAAAATAGCATGTCATACCGACATACCCGAAATGGCAAGGGAGAGAAACGGACAGGCGGTGAGGTTAGCTCGCTTTCCGCAAAGCGCTTAAGGCATTTCGTGTTAGCATCTAAAGCTGACCGCAAAGCAACCGAGGCTAAGCCGGATATGAATGTTTTGCTTGAACAATTGACCGCACTGGCTAGAGAAAACGACGACATTGCCGTGCTATGGCTCTACGGCTCACGCGCGGACGGCAGCTATCGGGAAGACAGCGATTATGATTTGGCGATTGCTTTTTCTACTTTTCTGAAAGACCCGTTGGAAACCCGGTTGCGTCCGGAAATGCTGGCATTGGATTGGCAAAGCCGTTTGCGCTTGCAGGAAGGCGCATTGTCCATCGTGGACATTAACCCAATCCCCATCGTGCTGGCTTACGAGATTATCCAATACGACCGGGTCTTGCTATGCCGCGACGCCAAACGGCTATGGCGGGAGGAAAACCGGATTTACAGCCGCATGGAATTGGACATTTTATACAGCATGAAACAGTATGCGTGAAACAGATTCCCTGGCTATTTATTTGCATGAGCTAAGCCAATAAGTGGAAACCTATCTGGTTGATTTAAATGAATTGGCGGCTCTGCCATCATTGAACAACCGCGATTACTACGCAACAGAGCGATTGCTGCAAGTGTTGATTGAAGCGTGTATTGGCATCGCCAAGCATGGGTTAAAATACCTT
>DBNZ01000111.1:6608-8991 GCA_002299495.1 Methylococcaceae bacterium UBA659 | reverse complement strand
TGTTTTGATTCATCCATACCGGCAATTGGATTTGTCGGTGATGCGGTCGGTGATAGAACACCATCTGCGCGAACCGTTGGCGTTTGCCAACCTGGCTTTACAGATGATGGATTGATTGTCTTTCGGAATGAGGGGGGTTATGGGCGGAACAGAAAACAGCGGGATAGATTTATGCCGCGCAGTGGAGTCGGCCTTGGCCGAAAGCGAAGAGCGTTTCCGGCAAATGGCGGAAATGACTGGCGAATGGCTATGGGAGCAAGACCCTGACGGTTATTACATCTACAGTAGCGTGGCGGTTGAGCAAATTTTAGGTGTGAGCCAAGATCAAGTGCTGGGCAAGTGCTATACCGAGTTTCTAACCGACCAATATAAGGCGTACCAGCAAGACTTGCTCGGGGTTAACCGGCCTTTTTATGGCTTGATCAACCACTTAAGGCATAAGGACGGGCATTTGGTCTACACCGAGTCAACCGGTTTGCCCATTACCGACCAGAACGGAAAATTGCTCAAATGGCGGGGCGTTGACCGTGACATCACGGCCAAGAAGCATTTTGAGGATGCCTTGATTGAAAGTGATAAGCGCACCCGGTTGATCATTGAAAGTGCGCTAAGCGCGATCATCATTATGGATTCTTACGGGGTCATAACCGACTGGAATTACCAAGCGGAGAAAATGTTTGGTTGGGCGCCGGAAGCGGCCATCGGCCAGCCGCTATCAAGTTTGATCATCCCGCCCAGGTTCCGTGATGATTTTGTTCGAGGCTTAAAGCGGTTTCTCCATTTAGGTATTTGTCCTATGCTCAACAAACAAGTCGAACATGTGGCCATCCGGCGCGACGGCCGCGAGTTTCCGGTAGAAATCAGCGTGGCCCCGTTAAAACTCGGTCATTCCTATATCTTTAGCGGTTTCATCAATGACATCAGCGCCCGAAAAGCGGCCGAACGGCAGATTCTGGAAAGCCAGGTAGCGTTGGCCATCGCCCAAAATGAAATCAACATCGCCCAGCAAATCCAAGCCTCGTTATTGCCCTCAGAACCCATATCATCGGCTGAATTTGAAGTGACCGGGTTATGTTTGCCAGCCAACCGGGTAGGCGGTGATTACTTCGATTACTTTTATCGTGGTAATGGGCAGTTGGATTTGGTTATTGCAGACGTGTCCGGGCATTCGGTAGGGCCGGCATTGTTTATGGTGGAGGCCAGAAGCGCCATCCGCGCCCAGGCCAGCCAGCCTGGCACTCCGGCTGAAACCTTGAAATGGTTGAATTATTCTTTATTCGAAGACCTAAACAAGTCCGATTATTTTATTACCCTGTTTTACTTGCAGTTCGATATTAAAAAGCGTTGCGCGACATTTGCCAATGCCGGGCATCCCCATCCCCTGCTGTTTGAAACCAAGACCCAACAATGCCGCCGCCTAGTGGCGGAAGGTTTAATTTTGGGGGTCAATAACCATGAAATATTCACCGAACAATCCGTTTTCTTAAGTCCGGGCGACTTAATCCTTTGCTATACCGATGGCATTAGCGAAGCAGAAAACACTGCGGGCGAGTTTTTCGGCGAACACCGGGTGAGTGACATTTTAAGCAGGCAAGCGGCTAAAAAGCCTCAAGAAATAGTCGCGGCCTTAGTGCAAGGCGTCAAGGCGTTTTCCGGGCGGCACAGTTTTAATGACGATATTACGTTGCTGCTATTGAAATGCCTTTGAAAAATTCATCGGCTTCTTGGAGGTAAAGCCGTTTGCTGGCCGGGTCTAGAAACGAAGCGGTAAAGCTATTGCGTGCCAATTGCCGGGCGTGTTGGACGGTTAGCCTTAACGCTGAAAATACGGCCACGAAGTTGTCGTTGATATAGCCGCCAAAATAAGCCGGGTCATCCGAATTGACGGTCACCAGCAAACCGGCGTCCAATAATGCCTTGATGTTGTGTTGCGCCATATCGCAGCTCCGCTTTCGGCATTTGGCGGACTAGGCTTAGCAACGGGTCCGTATCCTGAATTTTGTTGGTTTGGGCAGTGAGCGGTCGTGGCCGGGGCGGCTTAAGAAATGATCCCGCGTGACTTTAACAAACCGAGCACGTTGGCAACGCTTTCATCCAGTGATTGCTCATGGGTATTGACCACTAACTCAGGGTTGTCCGGGGCTTCGTAGAGCGAAGCGATGCCGGTGAAATGGGGGATTTCGCCCGCCCTGGCCTTTTTGTAGAGGCCTTTTACATCGCGTTGTTCGCAGGTTTCGATCGGGCATTGGCAGTAAATTTCCAAAAAATCGCCATGTGGCGCCAAGTTTCTGGCCGCGTTGCGATCGGATTTAAACGGTGAAATGAAGGCGGTCAGGGTGATCACTCCGGCTTCAATAATGAGTTTCGCCACTTCGCCGATACG